>JACQHA010000378.1 GCA_016199255.1 Deinococcus sp. | reverse complement strand
GGCGGCTTCGGCGGCAAGGACGAGCCCATTGCAGTCATTAGCGCCCGGCTGGCCTTACTAGCGCAGCGCACCGGGCGGGCAGTGAAGATTGTCTACCGGCGCGAGGAGTCCATCAGGGAAAGCACCAAGCGCCATCCTTTCCGGCTCTGGTACAAAGTAGGCGTCAGCCGGGACGGCAAGCTGCAGGCCATGGATATTGACCTTCTGGCCGATGGCGGCGCCTACGCCGCCATGAGCATGTTCGTCATCTGGCGCGCCCTGGTGCAGTCCACTGGCCCTTACGAAGTGCCCCACGTGCGCACCGACGCCAGAGCGGTGTACACCAACAACCCCTACACCAGCTCCATGCGGGGCTTCGGCTCGCCCCAGGCCAACTTCGCTATTGAGCAGATGATGGACCTGTGCGCCGAAGCCCTTGCCATGGACCCTCTGGAGTTCCGGCTGAAAAATGGGTTCAAGAACGGCTCGGTGACCTGCACCGGCCAGGTGCTCAAAGACCACCATGTGAGCATCAAAGAGGTGATGGCTAAAACGGCGCAGCGGGCTGACTGGCAGAGAAAGCGCCTGGAGTACAGCCAAGATACCGGCCGCTACCGGCGGGGCATTGGCCTGGCCTGCAGCTACCGGGGGGTGGCCCTGGGCGGCGAAGGGGTGGACGCTACCGGAGCCATTGTCTATGCCCAGCCCGACGGCAGCGTCACCATCACCAGTCCACTAGCCGAAAACGGCCAGGGCCTCCGCACCATCTTCATCCAGATTGCCGCCGAGGAACTGGGCATTGATCCCCGGTCTATTCGCATGGCCCCGGCCGACACCAGCATTATGCCCGACATGGGCAAGACTGTAGCCTCGCGCTCTACTACCATCGGCGGCGGCGCCATGAAGAAAGCGGCGGAGCAGCTTCGCAAGACCATCCACGGCGTCATCGCTCAGGAATGGGGGGTGGATCCCTCTGAGCTAGAGTCCAAAGACAGCCGGATCTACTGGGCCAAGAACCCCCGGGCCAAGTCCATCTCCTTCCGGGAGGCAGTGGCGAAGTGCTGGCGAAATGCGGTGCCCACTTACTCTTTTGGCTGGCACCGTGGCCCGGAAGTGAGCTGGCACGAGGACAGCGTGGGGATCGGCCACGGCAAGGCCTATTTCACCTATGTCTATGCCTGCCACATTGCCGAGGTGGAGGTGGACACCCAGACGGGCAAAGTAAAGTGCACCAACTTCTACGCTGCCCACGACGTGGGCAAGGCCATCAACCCCCAGCTAGTGGAGGGCCAGATTATCGGCGGAGTGCACATGGGCCTGGGTTATGCCCTCACCGAGGACTGCGTAGTGGAGAACGGGGTGATCAAGACCCTCAACTTCGACAGCTACAAGCTCCTGCCGGCGAAAGATACTCCGGAGATCGTGCCCATTATTGTCGAGAACTACGATCCCAGCGGCCCCTATGGCGCCAAGTGCATTGGTGAGCCCACCAACGAGATCCCCGCCCCGGCGGTGTGCAACGCTATTGCCCACGCCCTGGGGGGCAAGCACCTTTACACCATGCCTGCTACCCCAGAGCGGGTGCTGGCGCTGATCCGCTCCGAGGAGAAAAAGTGAACACCATCCAGCTCACTATTAACGGCAAGCCCTGCCTGGCTACCGTTGAAGAAGACACCACCCTGATGCAGGTGCTGCGCGACCAGTTCCGCCTCACCGGCGTCAAAGAGGGCTGCACCATTGGCCTATGCGGCAGCTGCACCGTGCTCTTAGACAACAAGGTGACCCGCTCCTGCATGCTGGAAGCTACCCGCGCCGCCGGCAAGTCAGTGCTCACCGTGGAGGGGCTGGGCACCCCAGAGAACCTCCACCCTATCCAGCAGGCATTCATCGACTGTGGCGCGGTGCAGTGCGGCTTCTGCATTCCCGGGCTGATTATGGCCGCCAAGTACATCATTGATAAGAACCCCACCCCCAGCCGCGAGGAGATCCGGCGGGGCATCTCTACCAACCACTGCCGCTGCACCGGCTACGTGCAGATCGTAGATGCCATTGAACTGGCCGCCCAGCGCATGCGCGGCGAACTGAGGCTGACCACGCTATGAAACACTCTGAAGCCTTTCTCAAACTGGTAGATGACGCCAAGAGCCGTATCCGCGAAATGAGCATCCAGGAGGTGCGAGCGCGACAGCAGCAAAGTAAACCGTTCTATTTCATTGATATTCGCGAGGACCACGAGTGGGACCAGGGCCACGCTGCTGGAGCCCTGCACCTGGGGCGGGGCATTCTAGAACGGGATATTGACAAGACCGTCCCCGACCGGAAGACGGAGATCATCCTCTACTGCGGCGGCGGCTACCGCTCGGCGCTATCCGCCGACAACTTGCAGAAAATGGGCTTCCAGAGGGTGTTCTCCATGGCTGGGGGCATCCGCGCCTGGCGCGAGGCCGGGTATCCGGAAACCCAGGACTAATTGGCGGCCACGCCGGGACGCCTCTAAACCCCTGCCGCTGCGCTACCCCCCGCAGGGATCAGGTGGAGGGCAGTTCCACGGGACGATCCACACGTCCCGCCAGGCATTCCCTGAGATCTGGTTATTGACCAGCCGTAGGATGTTTTCAGGAGGAAACCCTGTAGTCCCAAAGTTCCAGATGTAGATCCCGTAGTAGTTCCCCGTGCTTATGTTATTCTCCAGCACATAGCCATAGGGCTGTTGGTGGTCCTCGTCGCTGACCTCAATGCCAGGCCCAGCATTCATCTCGATGGTATTGTCCCGGACAGCGATCCGTTGACCACCATCGAGCCAGATTCCACCGTCCCACCAGCCATCGGCTGAGGCATCCAGGTCATTTAGGCGGATCTCGTTACCCTGGACCAGGACATCAACACCATCCTCGACCAAAATGCCACCACCGATGTTCTCAACTACCTGGTTGTTGCTGATGACTGCATCCTGTAGCCGGAAGGTGTTAATGCCCGTCCCCAGCCTCCCTGGCAAGCGGGAGCGAGGGCCGTTGGCAAATACCTGGTTCGCCTCAATGGCCACATGGCGCGACTCGTCAACATGGATACCATAGCCCTCAGCCCAGTCTGTCTCTGGCTGGCTACCATTGTGGTGCACAGTCAGGCGCCGCAGCGTGATGCGGGAACTGAGACTCACCACAATACCGGCGTCAGTATAGCCTGTGATTTCCAGGTCTTCCAGGACAATACTGGCGGACTCAATGATCCAGAACGCAGCGTCTCTGGTGTTCTGGCCATCGAGCTTGGGAGTTCCCCCGTGGCCTCGTATGGTGAGCGGAGCCTCCGGGTTGCCCTGTCCTTCCAGGTATCCGGTCTCGTAGTAGGTGCCAGGAAGAATTAAGACCGTCCCTCCCGGCTGGACCCGCTCCAGGGCGCGCCCGATGGTCCGGAAGGCGGTTTCGGGTGTCTGTCCATCGGCATTATCATTCCCCTGGACTGACACGTAGTAGTTCGCGGCATCAGCGCCGTCGGAGCCGATCCCTTGGCCTCCCCAGCAACCTACCTGGGCCAAGAACACCACCAGGAGGATCCCGGTGACTCGCGGCAACCGGCATGGTCTGTGTAGTGAAATCCCAGAGGTCATATGCTCCCATCACTTGCTAGGCACGCGCTGGTACGTGCCATCGCGCTGGTCCCCAAAGCCGCTGATCTGCAGCAATTTCGGGGCAGCGGTGTCGTAAGCCAGCACCCCTTCCTGGCCAGCCGGATCAGACAGCCTGAGCTGGGTAAGGCGGCCCTGGCCAGGCACTAGTGTGGTGGTACCACTGACTACTGATACAGCGAAACCAGCCAACCCCAGGTCATAGCCAGTAAGGTCGGGAAGGACGCCAATAACCAGCTCTGGACCACCCTCATGGGGCTGCCAGATACCAGCTAGCTCTAGGACAATCGGTAAGTCATTGGTGGTGACCAGCCCCAGCTCGGGCTGGAAGAGAAACCCATCCCGGCTGAAGCGGTACACATCCTGGATCTGCACCACCACCTCGCCCGAAACCCGTAGCGAGTCAATCACCAGGTCCTGAGCGCCATCACCACTCAGGTCCTGAAAGCTCACCACCGGTCCTCCGGCAGTAGCTACACTGTCCACCAGCACCTCGTTGGCACCTTCGTCCAGCACTGGAATCGCCACCAGCTGCCCACTGTCCCAGCGCCAGAAGGCATAGCTGGTGACGTGCCCATCGCCAAACAGCCCGGTGACCACCAGTTCTACTGCCCCATCGCCGTCAAAGTCCCGTGGCGCCAAGTCGAAGCCACTGGCGCCGGCTAGGTCCACTTCAGTGCGGGTAAGCTCTCTTTGCGCACTGGAAGAAAGCACCAGCACCACGCCCTGCTGCTCAGCGGCGTAAAACACCACCACTTCAGGCACGCCGTCGCCCGTCAAATCAGCCTGGACCACCTTCGCCTCCTGGCGCGCCTGAGGGGGCACGAAGGGCGCCAAGTCCAGCTCCTGGGCAGTTGCCGAGCCAAGGCATCCTAGGCTCAGCAGCACACCTACCCGCCACCAGCCCCACATTACCCCATTTCCTCCTCCGAGCCACTTCAGCAGCTTCGGCTAAGAGTACGTCCCGTCTAGGACCGCTGTCCCACCAGCTGAAGCGATACCAGCAGCAAAGACACAGCCCTTGTCAGGTCACCATGACCGGCACACCGTACTTCTGGAAGACCTTGTCGTGGGTCACTACCTGCAGTCCCTCGACCTGCGCCTGGGCAATCAGCATGCGGTCGAAGGGATCATGGTGGTGGCGGGGAAGGCTGCCAGCAACGAGCGCGTGCTGTGCCACAATCGGGAGTTCGATAAAACCGTTGGCTGGAATCTCATTGGCCAAGTCAGCGCCACCAAGGTCTATCCTGCCAAGGCTGGCCTTTATGGCTAATTCCCAGACAGTCACAGCACTGACATGAACTAGCGATTTGGCGTCAGCAATAGCCTTCCGGGAGGCCTGACCCAGCCGGCGATCATCCGCCAGCCACCAGAGAAAGACATGGGTATCGAGCAGGAGCCTCACTTGGTCTCGCCGCGAAACGCGGCAGCGATTCTATCTGGCAGTGGCGCATCAAAGTCAGGGCCTACCTGAATACGTCCCTGAAGGCGACCCGGCCGCCGTGCCTCGGCCACGACTGGGACCAGCTTCGCCACTGGCTTCCCATTCCTGGCAATGACAATTTGCTCTCCCCCAGCTACGCGGTCGAGGAGCCGGGAGAGATGGGTCTTGGCGTAATGGACGTTAATAACCTCTATAAGGCCACCCCCTTAAGAGACTTAGCTAAGTCTAGTCTATTGCTCTGTCAATGTCTAGATGACCTCACCTGGAAACCACATGTCTCCTCACACCGACCGCGTAGAAAGTCCTTTGACCTGCGTGAGGTGTCGATCGATGGTCATTAAAGTAAGCTCGAACACCAATGCGGTCGCGGCCAAGAAATGATCAGCGGGATCCCGGTGCGGTAGTCTGATCTCCAGGCTGGTCACAGCCACCTCCAGATTCAACGGCGCCTCCCTCACCGGGAATCGTTCGTGCGCTGCCGACACCCAATCCCGGAAAGGGCTATTCAGGCGAATTCTCCCGCGCCTGGTCAGCATACCCAGTTCCCAGACGGAAATCGGCGACAACCAACACCCACTTTGCGCCGCATCAATATCCCTTCGCAATCCCCGAGGCAGACGCTCTGAACCCACCAGGTACCAGAACCAGATGTGGGTATCGAGGAGGAACCCTTTCAGCACAGTGCTTCCCAATCTTCTTCCGGGAGGGGCTGAACGATATCCCCCACTTCTTCAGCCGCTCCCGCCATGCACCCAAATACACTCAGTTCCTGTGGAGCAGGCTGGGGAGGAGGTAACACCTGAGCAATGGGAACTCCTCGTTTGGTGATAAGGAGAGGCTCCCCTGTCTTGCGAACTCGCTCCAGCAATGCCAGGCAGGTCGCCTTAAACTTAGAAACAGCAATCTTATCCATGTCAAAATCCTACCATGGTCCATAACCATGGTCAAATACCTGGCCGCTCCCGAAACTCACAGACTCCCTGTCCAGAAAAGACAACGAACATAACCGGTGATCCAGCACCTGAGTCGCTGTGAAGCTGAAGACCAAAACGGCGATTGCACCTGCCTGGTGCACTGTGTAGCATAGCGGGGCGACGGGCGAGGAGCGTATGTTGGATCTGATTTTGCAGAACGCTACGATTACTGACGGCACCGGCAAGCGGCGGTTCAAGGGCGCCATAGGTGTCCAGGACGGAAAGATCGTCCAGGTGGGGAAGGTGTCCACCGACCAGGCGCGGCAGGTGCTGGATTGCAGCGGCCATGTGGTAGCCCCTGGCTTCATTGACCTACACTGCCACTCGGACCTGATCTTGCTGGCCGAGCCTGGCGTGCCCATGAAGATCCGTCAGGGCTGCACTACCGAGCTGCTGGGCCAGGATGGCATTTCCGTCGCCCCTATCCGGGATGAGCATAAACCTATCTGGCGCCGGCAGCTAGCCGGGCTGGAGGGCAACCCGGACATTGCCTGGGATTGGAACACCGTTGCCGACTACCTGAAAGCCTTCGAGCACCGAG
This sequence comes from Deinococcus sp., assembly GCA_016199255.1. Classification (GTDB taxonomy): domain Bacteria; phylum Deinococcota; class Deinococci; order JACQHA01; family JACQHA01; genus JACQHA01. Next base: position 5,769 of record JACQHA010000378.1, on the reverse strand, counting down.
GCACCGCTACCAATCCAGTGTTCACCACGCCCCACGGCGCGCTGCGCGCTTACGTGCTGGGCTTTGCGGCGCGACGGGCCAGCGCCAAGGAAATTGCCCGCATGGGGGAGCTACTGCGCCAGAGCCTGCACCAGGGAGCAGTGGGGATGAGCACCGGACTGATCTACACCCCCTGCACCTATGCTGACCGGGCGGAGCTAGTGGGCCTGTGCCAGGTGCTGGCTGAGGAGAAGGCATTTATCTGCATCCACCTGCGCAGCGAGGGCACTACGACGGTGGAGGCAGTAGAGGAGATCTTATCTGTCGGCCAGGAGACCGGCTGCGACGTGCACCTCTCCCATTTGAAGATCGCCGGCAGGGAGAACTGGCCTAAGTTTGAGCAGTTCATGCAGACCATTGAAAACTACCGCCAGGCCGGGGTCCAGGTGACCTTCGACCAGTACCCCTACATTGCCGGGTCCACCATCCTGGGCGCTGTCCTCCCCCCCTGGGTGCACGACGGTGGCGCCGAGAAAACCCTGGAGCGGCTGGCGGACCCCAAGCAGCGCCAGCAGATGCGCCAAGAGATCTGGGAGCGCACCAAAGACCGGGAGTGGGAGAACTTCCTGTGGTTCTCAGGGCCAGAAGGGCTCTACGTGGGCAGCGTGGCCACCGAGAAGAACCAGTGGATGGTAGGCAAGAACTTCAGAAGCATTGCCCAGGAGCGGGGTGTGGACCCAGTGGACGCCATCTTCGACGCCCTCTTAGAGGAGCGCATGGGCATCTCTATTGTGTCCTTCAGCCAGTCAGAGGAGATCATCGAAGAAATCGTGCGCCTGCCCTACGGCGGCTTCTGCACCGATGGCATCATCGGCGCCCGGCCCCACCCCAGGCTGTACGGCACTTTCCCCCGGGTGCTGGGGGAGTACGTGCGCAAGCGCCGGATCATCTCTTTAGAAGAGGCGATTCGCAAGATGACCAGCGTTGCCGCCCAGCGACTGGGATTCAGTGACGAGGGCCAGATCGCCGTGGGCAAGCGGGCCACTTTCGTAGTGTTTGACCCCAAGACCATCAAAGACACCGCCACTTTCGAGAACCCCAAGCAGCACCCGGAGGGCATTGACTACGTCATGGTCAACGGCCAGGTGGTGGTAGATCATGGTAATCAGACGAACGCGCTGCCGGGGCGAGTGCTGAGGCGGGAGAGGTAGACGTCCTGAGCAGGATCAATGGCGCAAGCACCACAGGTCCTTAAACGCGAACTCGGGCTATTTGGCGCGACCATGATGGGCATGGGGTCTATTCTGGGAACGGGCGTATTCGTCAGTATTGGAATCGCATCGGGTGTTGCCGGTCCAGCAGTCATTCTCGCTATTGCGCTGGCTGCATTGGTGGCAATCTGTAACGGGTTGAACAGTGCACAGTTGGCGGCCAACCATGCCGTCAGTGGAGGCACTTACGAGTATGGATACAAATTTCTCAATTCATGGTTCGGTTTTACAGCAGGTTGGACATTCCTGTTGGCAAAAACCGCGTCTGCCGCGACTGCTGCGCTCGGTTTTGCTGGTTACCTGCTTAACCTTCTGGGTGTAGACACTCGTGATTTCATTATTCCCTTAGGACTTCTCGCAGCTCTTGTTCTAACCGTTGTTGTTCTGAGCGGACTCCGACGTTCAAATGCCACGAATATCGTCATCGTCTCCATAACCATGTCTGCTCTGGCTCTCTTTGTCATCACCGGTTTACCCAAGCTGGTTGACGCCGGATCGGAAAATCTGTCGCCATTCTTCAATCCTGCGGGAAACCCAGTAGCGAATCTACTGCAAGCAACGGCGCTCATGTTTGTCGCATACACCGGCTATGGACGTATCGCGACGATGGGAGAAGAAATCCGTGATCCCCGACGTGTCATTCCCAGAGCGATCATCGTAGCCATGTTCTTGACGATGGCGCTGTATATCAGTGTCGCTATCGTCGGTGTGGGCGTGGTGGGTACTGAAGTATTGTCCGGCGTAACACAGTCGCAGACTGCACCACTGGAAATTGCCGCCCGCCAATTTGATTTTCCATTGACCCCACAGGTGGTCGCGGTGGGCGCGATTACAGCGATGTTGGGGGTACTACTCAATTTGATTCTGGGGCTTTCACGGGTCTTGTTAGCGATGGGACGCCACCGCGATATGCCCCGCGTGACCACTCGCATCAGCTCCAACAATGCAACACCCTATGTTGCCGTTCTCATCGTTGGGATAGGAATTGCCACGCTCGTCCTGATCGGCAACGTCAAAACAACCTGGTCGTTTAGCGCGTTCACTGTACTGATTTACTATGCCATAACGAATCTCTCAGCTTTACAACTCAAGGGAGCTGAACGCCTGTATCCCAAGTGGTTAGCCTGGGTTGGATTAGCGGCGTGTCTGTTCCTAGCATTCTGGGTCGAAGTTCATATCTGGTCGGTTGGGCTAGGCATGATCGTGCTTGGACTGATCTGGCACGCCGTCGCACAGCGATTAGCGGCGTCTTCTGAGACATCAAGCGATATTCAGCAATGATAGCGGAATGTGGGTTCCTATGACACATCTCAGGTTGGTAGCATATAGAATCGATCTCTAACACCCTTGAACTTGAGCAAATGATAGAGCGAGCATCAGCTACAATGAGGGGCGGCTCAGTGGGGCACGAGTATGGACATTGCCTGGATCCGGGCCCAAGTTGCCCCGGGTGACTACGAGTACTCGGTCCATGCTGAGGCAGAGCGACAGGCCGAGCGGCCAAGGGTACAAGATGTGGAGAATGCTTTGCTGAATGGTGACGTGTTAGAGGATTACCCTCATGATCCGCGTGGGCCCAGCTGCCTGGTACTCGGCTTCTCTGGTAGGAAGCCGGTCCACATCGTCTGCGGGCACACTTCCCTGGGTAAGCTGCGAGTGATCACGGTTTATATCCCTCGCACTCCTAAATGGTCCGACCCACGCACTCGGAGGAAAGCATGAGCGAGTACGGCGACTGCACGTTCTGCGGCGGACAAGTGGTGGAGCGCAGAGCACCAAAAGCTTGCTGGTGGGGCGACCAGCTAGTAGCGGTGATCAACAACGTTCCCACCGGTGTATGCCAGCAATGTGGCGAGCGCTACTTTAAGGCCAAGGTGCTTAAACGCATCGAAGCCCAGCTCAAGCAGCTAGACACCTTCCCGCATGTATCACTCCCTGCAGCAGAGTTCGCCAGTGGCGAATAACAGCGGCCGGGGAACCTGGTGTGCCAGGAACCCTACCTGAGAAGTGAGAATCCAACTATGTCCCACGTCTCCCACTTGCGCTGTGTTGAATGTGGCCGGGAATACCGGCCTACTGAGGTCCGGTACACCTGCCCGGCCTGCGGCATCACAGGTATTCTAGACGTGCTCTACGACTACGATGCCGCGAAGAAAGAGTTAAACCACATGTCGCTGGCTGCCAACAAAGAGCGCTCGCACTGGCGCTACCTGCCGCTATTGCCGCTCACTGGGCGGCAGTTTATCCAGAACCTGCAAGTGGGCTGGACGCCAGTGTACAAAGCTAATCGGGTAGAGGCCGAGCTGGGGCTCAAGCACCTGTACATCAAAGACGACGGCCGCAACCCCACCGCTTCTTTTAAGGACCGGGCCAGCTCGCTCAGCGTTTCCAAGGCCCTGGAATCAGGGGCCAAGGCTATTGCCTGCGCCTCTACCGGCAACGCTGCCTCGTCCTGCGCCGGCTTCGCCGCCGCCGCCGGCCTGCCCTGCTACATCTTCGTTCCGAAGTTCGCCCCAGAGGGAAAAATCGCCCAGCTGCTCATGTTCGGCGCCAAGGTGATGGTGGTAGACGGCGATTATGAGGCTACCTTCCGCCTGTCGCAGCAGGCCATTGAGCACTGGGGCTGGTATAACCGCAATGCTGCCATTAACCCTATCCCAGTGGAGGGCAAGAAGACCTGTGGTCTGGAAATTGCCGAGCAGTTCCAGGGGAACCCGCCGGACTATGTGTTCATGTCAGTAGGCGACGGCTGTTCCATTGCCGGCACCTATAAAGGCCTTAAGGAAATGCACCTGCTGGGCCTGAGCCAGCACGTGCCCAAGATGATCGGCGTCCAGGCAGCAGGGGCGCAACCACTCAAGCTGGCCTGGGAGCGCAACCAGCCCTGGCGCCCCACTGGCGCCGATACCTTCGCCGACTCCATCGCCGTCGGTGTGCCCCGCAACCCTACTAAGGCACTGAACGCTATCCGCGAATCAGGTGGCCGCTTTGTAGCAGTCAGCGACGAAGAAATCGCCAGCGCCATGCGGCTTTTGCCCAGGCTCAGCGGGGTGTTCGCTGAACCAGCAGCGGCGGCCGCCTTCGCCGGCCTGATCCAGTGCGTCAATAGCGGCATTGTGCGTTCCACTGACCGCTGCCTGGTAGTGGTGACCGGCAACGGGCTGAAAGACAGTGCCTCGGCTATCCGGGTGGCAGGAGCACCAAAGCTCATTCCCCCAGACCTGGATGCGGTGCGGGCGGTAGTGGAGTAGGTGGCAGACTACATAGACCGCCTCTCCATCCGCACCCGGCCTTCTGGCCGGCCAATCATGCACCAGCGCTGGGGCAAGCTGCTGTTCCTGCACTGGCCGATGCCAGCAGAGCTGCTCCGGCCGCTGATCCCCAGTCGCCTGGCCATCGACACCTTTGCCGGCAATGCCTGGATCGGAGTGGTGCCCTTCACCATGTGGGGAGTGCGGCCGGTGTTCCTACCACCTCTTCCGGGGCTGAACGCCTTCCACGAGCTGAACGTGCGTACCTATGTCCATCTCAATGGCGTCCCGGGGGTGTGGTTTTTCTCCCTGGAGGCCACCAGTGCACTACACCAGTGCACTAGCCGCCTGGGCAGCGCACTGGGCCTACCGTCTGCCCTACTGCCATGCCCACATTGACCTGAAGCAGCAGGGCCAGACTATTGTCTATAGCTCCCGCCGCACTCACCGCCGGGTTCCGCCGGCGGAATTCAGCGCCACCTGGACCATTGGCCAGGTACTGCCGCAAACTGAACCTGGCTCGCTGGCCTTTTTCCTCACCGAGCGCTACTGCCTCTATGCTGCCCACCAGGACCAGCTCTACAGAAGCCGCATCTTCCATCAGCCCTGGCAGCTCTACCAGGCAGAGCTGGTATCATTTCACTCAACTATGCTCGAATCCCACGGACTGCCCACACCAGAGGGCGATCCCTTGCTCTATTACGCTGAGGCCATGGCGGTGCAGATCTGGCTCCTGGCCAAGGTGTAAGGGGAGCAACTACGTTCGCAGGCTTTCTAGGGTAGGCCTAAACGCTTGGAATCCTTGTCGAATCCTGGTGACCAACTTACAGACTAGTCCCTCTCTCAGCCAACACCAGTCCACCTAGATCTGGAAGTCCACCACATACGACTCTACCCTGGTGGGGTCATTGCGGTAGCGCAGGCTCTGGCCCTCCATCTGCACCACGGTGCCAGGGGGGATGCTCTGGGTCAGCCACACGTTGCCGCCCACTGTGGCCCCTTCGCCAATCACCGTCTTCCCGCCCAGGATCGTGGACCCGGCATAGAGGGTCACGTTGTTCTCAATGGTGGGATGCCGCTTCAGCCCCTTCACGATCCGCCCCCGCTCGTCCTTCTTGAAGCTCAGGGCGCCTAGGGTCACCCCCTGGTAGATCTTCACGTTGTCCCCAATCTCGCAGGTCTCGCCAATCACCACGCCGGTGCCGTGGTCAATGAAGAAGTTGCGACCAATGCGCGCCCCAGGGTGGATGTCGATGCCGGTCCTGCTG
>JACQHA010000380.1 GCA_016199255.1 Deinococcus sp. | reverse complement strand
TGGTCAACCCCGACTGCAATCCCTACACACCCCTTCTGCTTTGGCCGGGGTACTCGCAAGGACAATTGCGCACGGTGGGCAAAAGGTGCCAGAAATGGAGAGTGCGCTCATGGCCCTACACAAAGGTTGAAAGATCAATCGTCCGAGAGTCCGGAGCTTTCTCGGAAAATCAGGACTGGAAAACCCAAGAAATTGAGGTTTCAGGAGCAGGTAGGGGCTAAAAGTTGATCCCTGGCTGGGGGTGAAAACCAGCACGCCCCTGCTCGGATTGGCAGTCTTGACAGCCCTTCGGAGTTTCTGAGAAAACTCGTCCGAGGAAAGGAGGTGACTCCCGATGATCCTGGAACCGAAAGAGCCCTGCCCAGGGGGGATTCAGTGGGACGGGACACCAAAGCCTTCACCCTATCTCAGGCGGCTGCTGGATGAGCTGGAGCGGGCAACGGCTCCTCGCAGGACAGCGCCAAAGCCATCAACGCAGGCAACGGTACGCCACCCGCGCCCGTTCGCTTATGACTGACATGCACCTTTTCAGTGGAGACATCTCCCCTGGCGGCAGCCGTCCATCCGGGGGAGCGGCCTCCTGGAGGATAGGCAACCAATGAATTCCCTTACGGTTCCTTTGCCGGTTTTTCGTCGCTATTTGCGCGACCTGCAACAGCACCCGCCCGGCTCATTGCGTTATCCGGTCGGGATAAGCCACCGGTCCGGGCAGTTCGAGCTGATCGCAGCCTCCCCCGGCAGCCAGGTCGGGCGCCTCCTGCTCCTGTCATGGTACCACAGCCTGGTGCTCCCCCCCTTCTTTCCGCCGGACTGCGCGGGAGTCCTGCTGCTGGGAGAGGGCCAGCAGCACGGCCACGCACTGGGAGCCGTGCGCCTGCCCTCTCAGGACCTGGAGCCCCTCCACCAGTTGCGCCTTGTAGGGCCGGGGATGCATGCCATTGGCCTGCAGCAAGAGCTCTTGCCGGAGCCCCTGGCCAGGACGATGGTTGAGGGATCTTCCGAGGAATCGGTGGCACGCTGGTCCCGCACGATCGGCGCCCTGGGCCAGGAGGCATGGCAGCGGTTGGTCGGCCTGCGCTATGCGCTTATCGGCGTAGGAAGGGCGGGCAGTAGCCTGGCACTGGCCCTCGCGCGGATGGGTGTAACCCAGTTGACCCTCATCGATCCCGATCGCGTCGAGTCCCACAACCTGGGAGAGACGCCGGCTCTCACCGGGGCCGATATCGGTCAACTGAAGGTGGAGGCCGTGGCTGTCTCTCTGGCCTCTGGGGCGGCGGTGCCCCCTGAGGTGGTGACCGTTCCCGAATCCATCACCCACCTGCATGCCCTTCGCGCTGCCCAGGCCTGCGATCTGCTGATCTCCTGCGTGGACCACGATGGCGCGCGGCTGGCGGCGGCTGTGATCGCTGCCCTGTTCTGCAAGCCACTGCTGGACATTGCCACCGGGGTGCATGGGCAGGGGCGAGGGCGCCGGTTGGGGGCCGATGTGCGCCTGGTGCTGCCCGGTCAGTGCCTGCTCTGCTTCGGAGGGCTGCGCGACGAGGCCAGGGCCTGGCAGATGCTGGCTTCGACAGAGGCCGAGCGGGCCTTCTATGCCCGCCAGGATTGGCGACGTGAACGGGCCGGCTCGCTTGCCTCCCTGAACCAGTGTGCAGTGGGGGTGGGGGTGCGGCTGCTGGAGGATCTCATTGCCGAGCGGGTCCAGGAGAGCACGTGGGCACATCTCGCGTTTGATGCCTCGGGCCGCCTTACGGTCTCATATCCCACCGGGTCGCCACGCCTGGATCGCTCCCCCTGCAGCCTGTGCGAGTTAGCGGGATGGGGAGAGGATGGATTGCCGCGTGTGGTGGACCTGCTAGATGCTAGATCCACGTAAAAGGGTGCCTGGGTAGACAACAGTCCGATGGCCCATGATCTTTGCTTCGGCTACCCAGGTTGTGCTCACAAATCGAAAAGCGGTCGGATCAAAAAGCTCATCCCGTTTGCGGACCAGTCGGACGATACCTATACCGCCCTGTGTGAGATGGACGATTTCTCTCACGACCATGTGCCGGAGCATCGTCTCTCCAGGCCTGAGGGGCCTGTCGATAGCACGGTCAAAGAGCGGCTGGGGGAGCGGTATCGGTACGACAAAGGGGTGTTTATCGTCTTCGGGAAAGAGGAGACCGGCCTGGAATATGGGATAGAGCTCAATGACTATTTGCTTCCCGAAATACCGGAG
>JACQHA010000370.1 GCA_016199255.1 Deinococcus sp. | reverse complement strand
CAGCGGAGCACCAGCCTGGGATCCGGCGGCGCATCCGGTAGTCTTCGTTACTACTGTTGGGCCAGGCTATGGGGGGATCCTGAGCAGTGTTACGAGTCCAGGTGTGACCATCATTGATGCCTACACCAAGGAGATCGTCGCGTATCAAGCCTATGACATCGGCTTAACGCGGGGCTATTTCGAGCCTCATGGCCTGGGGGTCTCTCCTGATGGCCGCTGGATCTATCTGCCGACGGCAGATGGCACAGTGTTCGGTGCCGAGGCCGTGCGAGAGGGCTCAACGGGTGTAGAGCAGTTGGGACTCGGCCGGTGGCTGGTTATTGATGCCCGCACCCTCAAGCTGCACCAGGTTGTCTCGACCCGGGGCCGCCCGCACCACGCCAAAGCCATCGAGGGGCCCCACGGCGAGGCCTGGGTGCTCGCCTACGACTTCAACTGGGCCGGTAACAATAGCCTGCCGGGCTCTGGGCTGTACATCTTCGACCCGGCCAACGAGAACCGGGTAGTCGGGGGGATTGACGGCCGGAGGTTGCAGGCCATGCCCTACCTATCCTTTAAGAAGCCCAATTCCAGGTACCTCTGGGTCGGCCTCCCGCCCCCGTCCTTCAGCGATCTGGCCAAAGAACTAGACGGTGCGCTGGCCATTGTGGACATGGAGCGCTGGACCGTCGCGAAGTATCTGCCTATGAGGGAAGACCCCATCTGGGTGGATTTCAGTGCCGATGGCAGGCTCGCCTGGGTCAGCAACGGTGGCTCCGACGAGGTCATCAAGGTCAATGCTGTGGATGGCGAATGGGAGGTCCTCAGTATCTCTCGCTCGGCCGGACACGGACCGTACGGCGTCCGTCTCAACTGGGAGGAAAACCAGCTGTGGCTCATTGACAAGGGGGAAGGTTCCCACAATCGTGGCGTCACCATCAGCCTAGTGAATCCGGTGACCATGACGCCGCAGGGCAACTTCGCCACAAACTGCCTGCGGGGTGATCACATCACCTTGCATCCCGATCCCGATGTCAACGAGCTGTGGCTGAGCTGCAACTCCAGCTTCGAGGTGGTGGTCTTCGACCCGGACGCGCGGCAAGTCACGGCCCGCATCCCGATGCCCAGCGGTGGCAGCACCCACTCCGGTGCCTTCGTCCGCTACATTGTGGACGAGATGGGCAACTGGATCGGCGAAGTGCTCTCAGACCAGAACGGGCTGCACGGTAGCGCCCTGGCGCTGAAGCGGGAGATCTTGGGGCTCCAATAGCTCCGACTCAAGCGAGGGAGGAGCGGCTGGTCCGCTCCTCCCCCCAAACAGAAAGGAGAGGGCTTTGAGGAAGCAGTGGAGGAAAGTGGGCAAGAGAGGGGTCATGGCAGCGCTCGCCACCTTGGTTGTCATAGCCGGTGGAGCCTTAACCCTCTCCTGGGGTGTGCTGGCTATGCAGGACACCTCGACACCGGCGGATTCGGCGGAGACAGCACTCCTCAATCAAGGGCGCCTGATCTTTGAGGAGACAGCTGGCGGTGTGGGCTGTGCTTCCTGTCACGGCCACTTTGCCTTAGGCGATCGTGGCATTGCGCCCAACATTCGCGGGGCCAGTGAGGAACGCATCCGCAATGCCCTGAACACCGTCCAAAACATGGATTTCTTGAACTTGGTCGACGAGGAGATCAGGGCGGTGGCAGCATTCGTTGGGGGGCTGGGCGCGCTGGTGCCGGCCAAGACCGTCATCCAGCGAGCGGCTGTACAGACGACTGAACTCACCGTACCCGCCGGAAAAGAGATCCAGCTCATCTTCGAGAACATAGATCGTACGAGAGACTACACGATCAACAGCGAGGCGATCGGCATCGAAGCCTTGCTAGTTCCGGCACGCAAAGCTGTAGATTACGTCTGGACCGCACCGGAGGACGGAGGCACCTTCACTGTCACCTGTGCTAACTGCAGTGAGGCGGGAGCACAGCTGACGATCACTGTCACCCAGGAGTAGGACTGAGGGAGTCCCAATGGCCATTGGTCAAAGTGCTGTGGAAAGACAGAACAACTGGTTCGTCCGCCATCAGGGGCTGCTGATCGGGCCTGCTGTGGTTATCGCTCTCCTCCTTGCTTCTGCCTGGCTCGTCTTGCCTTATTTGAAGCAGGGACGGGTGATTCTGAGTGGTGTTGGCTCCAGGACGCAACAGGAGCGGCAGTTGCGAGCTAACGACCTGGGGCAGTTTCTGTCCCGCGCCGCAGATGGCCCTGGTGAGGCCTCTGTCGATGTCCTCTACGCGACCCCCACGTACTTCGAGGTCGCTGGCAAAGCCGAGAAGGTGGGGGAATATCGACCAGATCGCTTCCTCATCTTCGTCGTGATGGAGAACATCCACGTGGGAGCGCTCCCACGGCAAGCACCGACTGCGACTTTGCTAGTGGATGGGGTGGAATATTCGCCTGCGGATGTGGAGGGACCGGGCATCGCGGAACATCATCGCGGAACCACCGTTCGCTTCTCCCGGGTGGACGCGCAGGGCCAGCCGGTGATCACCAGTGAGACTAAGCGGCTAGAATTGCGCATTCCCAACATCTGGGATGACACAGGTGGCTACAAGTCCGCAATCTGGCGGTGGCCCATCACCTATCCCGAGGAATTCACCTCCTCAGGGGTCTGGTCCATGACCATGTTGCTCGCGCTGGCCGCCGGGCTACTCTCCTCGGTGCTGACCCCCTGCCTGCTTCAGCTAGTAATCATCTACTTCACGACTCTAACTGGGCTGACAATGGAAGGGCTGCAGCGAACGGGCATGGTTTCCCCGGCACTGAGGCAGAAGGTGTTGAAAGTCGCGCTCGCGTTTGTGATTGGCTTTATGGGCCTGTACACGGCTGCGGGAGCGGTGATCGGCTATGCCGGGCAAGGAGCCCAAGCGTTCTTTTCCGAGTGGAGTCGCCCTATCTCGATTGGCACAGGCGTGCTCATCATCGCCATCGGCCTCTGGGTTGGGATGAGAGCTCGCGCCCCCCTGGTCTGCAAAATTCCCACCCCTGGGCTTGTCAAGCGGATCGACCAGGGAGGCTTCTTTCGCTCTGTATTGATGGGGGCAGGCTTTTCGCTGGGCTGCTCCACCTGCTTCAGTGGAGCGCTCATTGCCACGCTGCTGATCTATGTAGGTGTGCTGGGGAGTGCACTCACCGGGGCGCTAGTCCTGTTCATGTTCTCCCTGGGTGTTGGCATCCCATTCCTGCTGGCGGCTCTCTTCCTGTCTCGCGTGGTGCCATGGATGACGCGCTTGGTCCGCTACGCGCCCTATGTGGGCCTGGCCAGCACAGTGTTGATGACCGGCTTCGGTGTGATATTGATCACCGATAACTTTCATGTGGTGAGCAATCTGCTCTACCCCCTGCTCGGGCTGGGATGAGCAGGTGTTGTATTGGAGAGGGGTGAGGTGATGCACGGACGATGTTCGACAGGGCTGACCCGCAGAGAATTTCTCAGTCTCTCGGCGATGACCACCAGCGCACTCAGCCTAGGTCTTGCCAAGGGGCTCAGCCTGGACCTTGCCCGGGGGCTGGACCTGGGCTACCCCAACGCCCAGCTGTTGATCGAGCCTGAGGAGCTCGCCCGCCGTCTCGAACCAGCCACCTCTGGATGTCCCACTGCTCTTGCTGTGCTGCTCGACATGCTCAGGGTCGTCGACTTTCGCGATCAAGATGCCTATCTCCATGGGCATATTCTCACAGGGGTCAACCTGTGGCATCCGGAGATCACCGTCGAGCGAGATGGGGTGCCGGGGCTGGTCGCTCCCCAAGAAGTCATCAAAGAGGTGTTCAGCCGAGCTGGCATTGATAGATCGATCGAAATCGTGATCTACAGCGACCGCGGCAACCTCTGGGCCACGAGGTTGTTCTGGGTGCTGGACTATAGCGGCCATGTCAACATCCGTCTCTTAAATGGCGGTATTGCTCGCTGGGCACAAGAAGGAGGCGAACTTGTTTCCAGCGTGCCTCAAGTGCCGCAAACCAACTTCCAAGGTGCGCAGGCCCACCACAAGCTTGTCGATGCCGAGTGGATACTAGCCAACCTGGGAAACCCCGATGTCGTCTTGGTAGACGCCCGCGATACGGCTGCCTACGAGGCCGGGCATCTGCCTGGAGCGATCTCCCTGCCCTGGCGGGAGAACATCAATTGGGAAGATGAGTCGTTCAAATCATTTGAGCAACTCCTGACCCGCTTTGAGCAGGGAGGGATCACCCCCAACAAGACCGTGATCAGCTATTGCCAGACGGGGGTGCTCAGCGCCAACAACTACTTCACGTTGAGACTGCTGGGCTACCCAGACGTGCGCTTGTACGACGGATCCTGGGCTGATTGGACCAGTGTCCCCGATCGGCCTGTGGAAACAGGCAGCTAGAGATACACTGCGTACCTGGGCGGCCAGCACCCCTTCCGCCAAATGGCTTACTGTCTTCCTGCCATTCGGCACTACTCACCATGGGTGTATTTCCTTAATTCTGAGGATAACGCCTATCCCCCTACAAGAATCTGAGAGGAGGGATCATGCATGGCTTGAAGGACAGGTGGAGGACGTATTTCTGGGCCCTTCTTTCCATTCCTCTAATTCTGGTCGTCTTCCTGGTAGCCCCTCAGGGCCCTGCCGGGTCGGTTAGTCCTCCACTAGAGATTCAGGCGGTCAGCATCGGGGCCGACCGCAAGGTCACAGTGACCTTTACGGCCCGCGATGCGGCTGGCAATCTTTTGGCGCTGAGGGACTTCGCTGGGCCGCTCTTCGGTATAGCCGCCTTCTCCTGGATCTCGGTGGATGAGGCCTCAGGGCTCACCGGCTATCAAGCCTATACCGTCGCCGAAACTCAGGGAGCCCCTTATGTCTATCAGGGGGAGACTCAGCAACCAGTTCTGGCGAGTGTGGTGCGCCCTGCGTTTGTGGAGCGGCTGACCCCGGAGAATGTGACCGAGGTGTCACCGGGGATTCTCAGCTACACCCCGACCACGGTGCTGCCTGAAGGCTATGTAGCCAGCGCCACCCATACGGTGGGCCTGGCGCTCAGGCAGGCCCCAGATAAGGACTCCGTGAATGCCACCTACTCCTTTATCCCCGCTGGTGGTCCGGTAACAGTCACCCGCCAACTGGTGGATATTGCCAACTGCAACAGCTGTCACGACCAACTGACCTTCCACGGAGGGTTCATGCGGGACACCACCATGTGCGTCCTGTGCCACACCTCCCAGCACGTGGACCCGGAGACGGGCCGGACGCTGGAATTCAAGAATATGGTGCACGATATTCACCGGGGTAGGAATCTGCCCAGCGTCCAGGCAGGCCAGCCCTATTATATCGTGGGCTCCCGGCAAAGGGTGTTCGACTTCGGCGAGATCGGCTGGCCTCGGGACATCCGCAACTGCACCACCTGTCATGCTAATGCCCCCCAGGCCGATAATTATAGGCTGGCTCCCAGCCGGGCCGCCTGTGGCTCTTGCCATGACAATATTGACTTTGCCACGGGCCAAGACGTCTATGGTGGTAGGGATCATCTGGGGGGTGCTCAACTCAACGATAATCTCTGCGCGTCCTGCCATGTCCCGGACTCCGGGCAGGAGTTTGACGCCTCCGTCGTGGGCGCCCACACCATACCGGAAAGGTCAAAGCAGCTCCAGGGCGTGAACTTCGCCCTGGAGGGGGCTACGGTCAAGCCCGGCGAGCAAGCCCAGGTGGACTTCTCTATTCAGGACAACGCTGGCACCTTCCTTGACCCCAACACATTTAACTACCTGGAGCTCACCCTGGCTCACCCCACCACTGACTACGCCCACCGCATCACCGAGGTGGTCAACCGCATCGTGCCTGCGGGACAACCGCCCTTCACCCGGACGGGCACCCTCACCGACCTGGGCGGTGGGCAGTGGCGCTATACCTTCACCAACCCCATTGATGCCGATTGGAGCGGCACTGCAGCCATCGGCATAGGCGGGTACAAAGCCACTATTATCAAGGGCAACGAAGGTCAGGATGTTACTGTACGGGAGGGAAACCTCAACCCGGTCATCTATGTCTCCCTGGACGGGACCCAGCCGGTGCCCCGCCGTGCAGTGGTCGACCGAGCGAACTGCAACCAGTGCCACCTGGATCTTGGCAACCCAGCGGGCATATCGATCCACGGCGGCATCCGCCGCAGCACCGAATACTGTGTGCTGTGCCACAACCCCAATCACACCGACGAGGCCCGTCGGCCCCAGGAGGAGATGCCACCAGAGAGCGTCCACTTCAAGTACATGATCCACAGCCTCCACATGGGAGCCGAGCGGCTAGTCCCCACCGAGTTCATCGGCTTTGCCACGGCTAAGACCGAAGAGGTCCGCTTCCCGGCCGACCAGAGGAACTGCGAGAACTGCCACATCCCGGGCACCAACCTGCTGCCTCTGCCCGAGGGAGTCTTACCCACCATGATCACCCAGGCTGGGCAGGTGGTGAAGGTGATGCAGCCCATCACCGCGGCCTGCACGGCCTGCCACACCGGCCGGCCCGGCGCCGACGCTCACGAGGAGACCATGACCAGCTCCACAGGAGCCGAGGCCTGCGCCGTGTGCCACGGGCGAGGCAGGGAATTCGCAGTGGAAAAGGTGCACATGCCCTAACTATATCTGCGGAGCAAGATTGAAGATCAACGCCCTGGCCGACACTACCTTGACCATTAGAGATCGGCCAGGCGCTCTCACTGAGCGACGAGACCGTTCAGCAATTTGAATCTGAGCTGCCGCGCCGAGGCCGCCGCCTACTACGCCCGGAGGGGCAGCGAGTAGCTTCCCTATAGCGGGTTTCGCAAAAGGTGATCCTATGTAGGGGCAGCCCTGTGT
>JACQHA010000369.1 GCA_016199255.1 Deinococcus sp. | reverse complement strand
GCCTGGTGCGGGAGATCAACCTCTACCTGGCCCGTCTCACCGAGGGCAACCAGGACCAAGACCTGACCAAGAAGGCCATTGACCTGCTACTCATCAACACCAACCTGGAGGACATTGGCGATCTCATTAAGCGGGTGCTGCGCCAGGACGCCAAGCGCCGGGCCACTGGTGTGCCTTTCTCTGCCGAGGGGCGGCAGGACCTGTGGGGCATGGCCACCGAAGTCCTGGGCCTGTTGCGGCAGGTGGTAGGAGCGCTGGCCACCGGCAATGGCAGCATGGCCCGGCAGGTTGTGAACGACCTGCCCAGGATCCAGCGCTTGGAGGAGCAGCTCAAGGTGCGACACCTGGAGCGGCTGCGGCACAATATTGAGAGCCAGCGCACCAGCCCCTACCACCTGGACACGCTAGGGGACTTAGCCACCATGGCCAGCAAGGCCTCCAGCATTGCCGAGCGGGTGGTGAATGGAGCCGCCGCTTGATCCGCCTCACTGGGGGCAGCGCCCGGGGGCGCCTGATCCGCGTCCCGGCCAGTGCCCGGCCCACGCCCAGCCGGCTGCGGGTAGCGCTCTTTGACCTCCTGGGCCCAGTGGCTGGCCGCACCTTCCTCGACCTCTACGCTGGCTCTGGCGCCGTGGGCCTGGAGGCTGCCAGCAGAGGCGCAGTGGCAACCTGCGTGGAGCGCTACCCCCAGGCGCTGCGCCTGATCCGGGAGAATGCCCAGCGCCTGGGACTCAAGCTGGAAGTCGTGGCTGCCGATGCCCAGACCAGCTTGAGCCGGCTAGCCGGGCGCCAGTTCGAGATTGTGTTTATCGACCCCCCGTATTCCCAGGACAGCGCCAGGGCAGTCCAAGAGGTGCTGGAACGGCGGCTCTGCTCCCGGGTGCTGGTGCTGCAGCATCTGGCGCAGCAGGCACCGGTGCCAGGAGCGAAGGTGCGGCGCTATGGCTCTAACACCCTGAGCATCCTTGAGGTGGCGGAGGCAGCATGAGCAAGCTGGCAGTGTACCCCGGGAGCTTTGACCCATTCACCAACGGGCACCTGGACGTGACCCACCGGGCAGCGCGCATTTTCGACCGGGTGATTGTAGCAGTACTGGAGAACCCGCGCAAAGATGGGCTCTTCTCCATTGCCGAGCGCCAGGAGATCATTAAGGAGTCAGTGGTTAATTTATCCAACGTGGAGGTGGACTCCTTTGGCGGGCTGCTAGTGGACTACATGCGCCGCCGCGGCGCCACCATCATTGTCAAGGGGCTGCGCGCCGTGTCCGACTTTGAGTGGGAGCTGTTACAAGCACACGTGAACCGGCAGCTGGCCCCCGGGGTAGAGACGCTTTTCATCATGACTGCCACCCGCTGGTCCTTTGTCAGCTCCTCGATGGTGAAAGAGGTGGCCAAGCACGGCGGCGACGTGTCGGAGATCGTGCCGCCGTCAGCTTTGCAGGCGCTGCGGGCCAAGTTTGGCCAGCGGTAACACTTTCCGGCCTGATTCGTTAACCCTAGCCAGGGGACCGAGGTTGGTTTGGACGAGTTCCGGGCCCTAGACGACGACCAGCTGGCGGTGCTGTATATGCAGGGAGTGAAACCGGCTTTTGAAATCCTGGTGGAACGGCACCAGGGGGCAGTATGGCGCACCTGTTTTCTCTACTGGTACCCCAAGGTGCGCTCCCAGCTGGCCCGAAGCTGGGCCGAGGACGACACCCAAGAGGTGTTCAGTAGGGTACTGGAAGCGCTGAACCGGCACCAGTACCGGCCCCAGGGCAAGTTTCTGGCCTGGCTGCGCGTCATCGCCAAGCGGCGCTGCCTGGACCTGAGCCGGCAGCGCGCCCGGGAGGCCAGGCAGCTGTCCTTGGACGAGCCGCAAGGTGAAGACCGCACCCTGGGCGAAGTCCTGCCTGACGCCAACCCCCGCCCGGACCAGGTACAGCGCGCCCGGGCCATGGCCCAGGCCCTGGCAGGCTTTTTGAGGACCCTCCGCCCTGAAGAGCGCCAGATTGCCATGCTGCGCTGGTACGAAGACCGCAGCCATGTGGAGATTGCCCAGCTTATGGGCCAGCGGGAGGGGGCCATCAGGGTGAAGATCCACCGCCTCCGGAAGCGGGCTGCCGCCTTTCCCGCCATCCAGCGGCTCCTGGAGGATGTGTGAACTGCCGCCACGGCTATGCACTCTCCCAGTACCTGGATGGCAGGTTAGACGCTGCTACCGCCCAGCAGGTGGAGGAGCACTTGGCGCAGTCTGCTGAGTGCCGCGCCGAGCTAACAGCGCTGCTCGGCGCCGAGCAGCTCTTGCGCACCGGGTTCCAGACCCTCTTCGCCGAACTCCAGCCCCGTCCTGGCTTAGCGGGCCGGGTGCTGGCTGCGGCGCCAGCTGCGCCCCAGCGCCGCCTGGTGCGCCGCTGGCTGACCCTGGTGCCAGCAGTTGCCACCGTGGCCCTGGCCGTGAGTACCGTGCAGCTCTACCGGGAAAACCGGTTCCTGGAGCGTTCTCTCCTGGCTACCCAGGAGCAGAACGCTGCCGACCAAGACCAGTTGGCCCAACCTCCCGCCACCCCCAGCTCACCCACTGGCGCGGGAGAGCAGGCAGTGATGGGGCGAGAAACGTCTACCCCGGCTGACACTGAAAAGGCACCTGACCAAGGCACTCTGGCTGCAGAGGCCCCGGCACCAGCCGCTACTAGCGAGCAGCCAGAACCAGGTAGCGAAGGGTACGCCCCACAGGAGGAAATCGCCCAGGCTGCCCACCCATCTTCTGCCCTACCTGAGGCGGCGCCGCCCAGTGATGACACCACCCTGGGACAGCGAGCCAGGGACGAAGCTGACCGCACCTCAGCCGTGGCTCCTAGCTCTAGGGGAACGTCCCGCCGGTCAGCCAGATCCAGCCTAGGCCTAACTGGACGGACATCTGCTCCTGCCAGCGAGCAGCCCCTTACCAGCCCGAGCGGTGCCGGTTCCACTGCCCAGGCACTGGAAGTAGTGGAGGTAGTGCAGGCCAACCTGGTACGCCAAGCAGATAGCCCGCCGCTATTAGTGCTGGTATTGTCCAATGGCGAGGTGGTGTCCTTCGAGCTGCCGCCCATCCAGCCTGGCAGCCCCCTGACGCTCCAGCCTGCCAGGTAGCAGCCCAGGCGCTGTTACTGCCCCTCAACCTCAACAGCGCCCCACCAGACAGCCCGTATACTGAACCATGCGTCGTACTGCATTGCTTTTCCTCTCCCTTCTGATAAGTGTCGCCACCGCGCAGCTGGCCGATGGCGACATCCGGGGCTTTGTACTAGACCTGGCTGAGGGCATTGGCATCCGCGCCGCCGGCACCGCTGGCGAGCGGGCAGCGGCCGATTACCTAGAGCAGCGCTTCAGAGAGTTCGGCTACCAGACCGAGCTCCAGCCTTTCCCTTTTACCTACTTCCAAGACCTGGGCTCAGCCTACCAGGTGGGCCAGGGCCCTGAGGTCAATGCCAGCACCCTGGGCTTCTCGCCGCCGGCAGAGCTCAGCGCCCCCCTGGTGTTTGCCAACCTGGGCCGGATCCAGGACCTGCGCGGGCGCGAGGTCCAGGGGCGGATTGTGCTCTTGCGCCGCGGCGAGATCCCTTTCCTGGAGAAAGCCCAGAACGCTGCCCGGGCCGGCGCCGTGGCCATTATGGTATTCAATAACCGCCCAGGCGGTTTTGACGGCACCTACGGCCAGCCAGGACCGCTGCCTGGCCTTGCCCTCAGCCGCAGCGAAGGCGAGGACCTGCTCGACCGCCTGCAGGCCGGGGAGGTGCTCCAGGCAACGCTATCCATCAACACCACTTTAGAAGAGCGCACCAGCCAGAACGTGATTGCCCGCTGGCCCACTGGGACAGCGCACCTGGTAGTGGGCGGGCACTACGACTCAGTAGCCCAGGGTCCCGGCGCCAACGATAACGCCTCAGGCACGGCAGTGGTACTGGCTCTGGCCCAGGCTTTTGCCGGCACCCCAGTAGCCGAGCAAACTATCTTCGTAGCCTTTGGTGCCGAGGAAGAAGGCCTTTTGGGCTCCCAGGCGTTTGTCTCGGCGCTGCCCGGTGGCGAGCCGGGCGATATCACTGCCATGATTGATATTGATCAGATCGCCGTGGGCAACACGCTATTTGTCGGTGGCACTCCTAGCCTGGTGAACCTGACTAGGGAGGTTTTCGGTAACCATGAGGGCATGCAATACCTCACCGAGCTGCGCGCCGCTTCGGACCATGTGCCCTTCCAGAACGCCGGCATCCCCGTGCTGGTACTGAACCGGCAGAGCGACCCCAACAATCACACGGCGCTGGACACCGTGATTGAGCCTGGCACCCTGTCCCTGGCCGCGGAACTGGTAGCGGCAGTGCTCAGGGAGCTAGCTGGCGAGGGCAACACCGTGGAGCTATAGCCAGCTGCATGCTATAATTCCTCCAATGGCGATGACGGGGACGAGTAGCGTGCCCCCCGTCCGCTAGCGAGCCGGAGATGGTGGAAGCCCGGTGGACGCGGCACGCGAACATCACCCCCGAGCCGCCGACCGAAAAGCCCCGAGGTGACCGGCTCACGGGACTCGCAAGCTCGTGCCGGGGCCCGGGACGGGCTGACCTCTGCCTAGTAGGCTCGGCCGGGTTGCTCCCGTAATAGAGCTAGGGTATCGGGCTCGCCCCAGCGCCTTGTACCCGAAGAGGCTGGCGGTTGCAAAGCGCTGGCGAAGCTGGGTGGTACCGCGGAACCTTCCGCCCCAGCACCACACAGGGTGCTGGGGTGTGTCTTAGGAGGTGTCGGCGGTGTTCAAGGAAGTCCCTTCCCAGGTTGACCTGCCTGCCCTGGAGCGCGCCATCTTAGAGTTTTGGAAGAAAGAGCGCATTTTCCAGCGCAGCCTGGAACAGACTGCAGGCGGCCCGCGCTTTCTGTTCTACGAAGGCCCCCCGACTGCCAACGGCAAGCCGGGCATTCACCACATGCTGGCGCGGGCCTTTAAGGACCTCTACCCGCGCTATAAGACCATGCGCGGCTACCACGTGGGGCGCAAAGGCGGCTGGGACACCCACGGCCTGCCAGTGGAGATCGAGGTGGAGAAAGAGATTGGCTCGACCGGCAAGGCTGACATCGAGAAGTACGGCCTGGAGCGCTTCAACGTCCGCTGCCGTGAATCGGTGTTCCGCTACGTGCGGGAGTGGGAGCGGCTCACCGAGCGCATGGCGTTCTGGGTGGATGTGGACGCTCCTTACATCACCTTCCACAACAGCTACATCGAGACCGGCTGGTGGATCTTGCGCCAGCTCTGGGACCGGGGCCTCTTGTTCGAGGACTACAAGGTCACCATGCACTGCCCCCGCTGCAACACCAGCCTGGCGGACCATGAGGTGGCCCAGGGCTTCCGAGACGATGTGGACGACCCTTCGGTGTGGGTCAAGTTCCGCCTGAAAGGTTCCCTCCCCGGCTGGCACGACCTGGGTGAGGTGTTCTTTTTGGCCTGGACCACCACCCCTTGGACGCTGCCTGCCAACGCCGCCCTGGCGCTGGCGCCCAGCGCCCAGTACTTACTGGTGCAGTACCAGGGACAGAAACTGATCCTGGCCCAGGCCAGAGCTCAGGCAGTGCTGGGTAGGGGCCGGTATAAGGTGATCGGCCGCTTCAAGGGCGAGGAGCTAGAGGGCTTGCGCTATGAGCCCTTGTATCAAGGGGTGCAAGGGCGCAGCGACCAGGTCAGCGCCGACGCCGGCTACCGCACCATCACTGACACCATAGTGTCGCTGGTGGACGGCACTGGCATGGTGCACATCGCCCCGGCCTATGGCGATCTGGAGATTGGCCGCCGCACCGGGCTGCCCACTTTCTTCTCAGTGGACTTGTCAGGCACCGCCCTGCCCCACTTCCCGAAATTTGGAGGCAAGTTCTTCAAAGACGCTGACCCCTTGATCACCGCCGACCTGGAGCAGCGCGGCCTGCTGTTGCGCAGCGAACGGGTGAAGCACAACTACCCGTTCTGCTGGCGCTGCGAGGCGCCGCTGCTCTACTACGCCAAGACCTCATGGTACATCCGCACCACGGCAGTGAAAGAGCGGCTGATTGCCCTGAACCAGACCATCAACTGGGTGCCGGAGCACATCAAGAACGGCCGGTTCGGCGACTGGCTCAACAACAACGTGGACTGGGCCTTGTCCCGGGAGCGCTTCTGGGGCACCCCATTGCCCATCTGGCGCTGCCAGTCGTGCGGCTATCAAGAGTGCATCGGCAGCGTGGCAGAACTGTCGCAG
>JACQHA010000368.1 GCA_016199255.1 Deinococcus sp. | reverse complement strand
GGGCAACACCGTGGCGAACTGGAACATAGCTATCTGGTCTCCTGAGCAGTGACAAGCTCCAGCCGGCTGACGACTTGGGCCACCGCCTGGTCCAGGGGCCGCAAGAAGGTATTGGGCCGCAGGCCAATCCAGAGCATGAGCAGCACCAGTGGCACCAGGGCGAAAAGCTCCCAGCTCTTGGCATCGCTCAGCTGAGCGTTCTGAGCAGTCAGTTTCCCATGCAGCACCTGTCCCACGGCGTGCAGCAAGTACACCGCTGCCAGAATCACCCCAGCGGTGCCTAGGGCGGCCAGCGTTTCATTGGCCAGGAAGGAGCCCTGGAGGATCAGGAACTCGCCTACAAAGCCGTTCAGCCCGGGCAGGCCGGCGCTGGCCAGGGCGGTGATGATAAACAAGGCGCCGAACACCGGCATCTGGCGCCACAGGCCGCCGAATGCTGCCAGCTGCCTGGTGTGCCGGCGGTCGGCCAGCATCCCTACCAAGAGGAAGAGTGCCCCAGTGGAGAGGCCGTGGTTCACCATTTGCAGCACCGCGCCAGATATGCCCTGGCTGGTGCCGGCAAAGAGCCCCAGCATCACAAACCCCAGGTGGGCCACTGAAGAGTAGGCCACCAGCCGCTTCAGGTCCTTCTGGGCCACGGCGACCATGGCACCGTAGAGAATGCCGATCACCGCCAGGGTCATGACCAAGGGCGCAAAAGCCCGGCTGGCGTCAGGGAAGAGCGGCAGGCAGAAGCGCACAAAGCCGAAGTTGCCCAGCTTCAGCAAAATGCCGTCCAGCAACACCGATCCCGCGGTGGGCGCCTCGGTGTGGGCATCAGGCAGCCAAGTGTGCAAGGGGAAGAGCGGCACCTTGATGGCAAAGGCTATGGCGAATCCCAAGAACAGCCAGTACTGCGCGCCAGCCGGGACGCCAGCTTGAAGCAGCGCCGGCAGGTCGAAAGTGTGGCCGCCTACGAAGTACAGCCCTAAAATGGCCAGCATCATCAGGACGCTACCGGACATGGTGTAGAGGAAGAACTTGTAGGCGGCATAGACCCGGTTCTCGTATCCCCACAGGCCAATGAGGAAGTACATGGGGACCAGGGTGGTCTCGAAGAAGATGTAAAACAGCACCAGGTCTAAACTGGCAAAGGTGCCCAGCATGCCGGTTTCCAGGATCAACAGCAGGCCAAAGTACAGCGCCGGCTGGCGCTCAATGTGCCAGGAGGCAATGACGCTGACCGCGGAAAGCACGGTGGTGAGCAGGATCAGGAGCAAGCTGATGCCATCTATGCCCAGGTGGTACGACGCCCCCAACCCTTCGGCTGCCCAGGGCTGGAAGCGCTCTTGGAGCTGGAAGCCAGCCTGAGAGCTTTGGAATTGACCGGCTACTAAAAGGCCCAGCCCCAGGGTGAGCAGGCTGGTGACCAGGGCAATAGTCCGGGCCGCCTGTCCCTGCCGGCTCAGGAGCGCTAAGACGCTGCCCACCAGGGGCAGGAAGATCAAGACGGTTAGATAGGGGAAGCCGCTCATGACATCACCCTGATGGCCAGGTAGACCATGATTCCTACGACGCCCAGCGCCACTGCTAGCGCGTAATGCCGCACCAGCCCGCTCTGGATGAGCCGCAGCCAGCGGCCGGCGGCGCCAGTGGCCCTGGCCGCCGCGTTTACCAGCCAGTCGATGCCGCCCTGGTCCAGGTGATCGGCGGCTACCTGGCACAGGGCGTTGCCACCGCCTACTGCCACAGCACGGTAGGCATCGTCGAGTTGGTACTGCCGGCCCATGAGGTCGAAGGCGCCGCCCAGCCGCTCCTGCACCGGATCGGGGATCTGGCGCCGCCAGTAGGTGCGCAGCCCCAGGGCAATGCCCGCCAGGCCCACCACTGCCGAGAGCACTGCCAGCAGCACCTTGTTGGGGTGGGCAGGCTCGAGAGAGAGTACCCGGTCGAGCTCGGTGCTATGCAGCGCCGGCTCCAGGAAATGCTCAAGGGCGCTGCCAGTGCTGCCCGGCCAGCCAATGAATCCGCCTACGATGGAGAGCGCCGCCAGGGCCAGGAGCGGCACGGTCATAACCAACGGCGATTCATGGGCCGCCTCCGCCAGATGCTGGTCCCGGGGCTTGCCAAGGAAAGTGAGGCTAAAGAGCCGGAACATATAAAAGGCCGTGAGCAGCGCCGTGAGCAATCCTACTGCCCAGAGGAGGTACTTGCCCCCGGCAAATGCCTGGAACAGCACCTCGTCTTTGGAGAAGAACCCCGACAGCAGGGGGAAGCCGCTAATGGCCAGGGAGGCTACGAGCATGGTCGTGCCAGTGAGGCGCAGCTTGGGCCACAGTCCCCCCATCTGGCGCATGTCCTGCGTGTCGTGTAGGGCATGGATCACTGAGCCGGCACCTAAAAAGAGCAGGGCTTTGACAAAGGCCTGGGTCACCAGATGGAACATGCCGGCGGCGTAGCCGCTGGCGCCCACATACGCCCCCATCCCCACCCCAAGGAACATGTAGCCCAGCTG
>JACQHA010000367.1 GCA_016199255.1 Deinococcus sp. | reverse complement strand
TGGTGGGCCTGGAGGGCTTCCCGCCCCGAGGCAAACTGGCAGGGCACCAGCACCACAATCAGGCGCGAGCCAGGGAACTGCCGGCGCAGCTCGAGCGCCACTGGCCGCACCCAGGTGTAGAGTTCTCCCGGCCCGTTCGTGGTTAAGAGGAACTGCCGCATTGTAGAGGCCAGGAGTTCACCCTTCCCGGCACCAGGGAGTGATCCCGCGCTTGCCAGTGGCCCGGAGGAATTCCAGGAGCCGCTGCCCCTCGCGGCTCAAGGGTGCCAGCTCTTGCTGGCGATAGGCCCGCAACATGGTATGGAGCTCCCGGATCACATTAGGGGCAATGCTGGCCCGCTTCAGGCCAACCAGGTTCAGGGAGTGGATGCGCGCCGGCCGGCCTTCTACTGCAGCATAGGGTGGCACGTCCCAAACTGCCACCGACAGTGCGCCGATCATGGCCAGGTCCCCTATTCGGACAAACTGGTGCACTCCAGCCAGGCCTCCCAGATTGGCCCCATCCCCTACCACCACATGCCCCCCGAGCTGCACCCCGTTGGCGAACACATTGCCGTTACCGATCATGCAGTCGTGCCCCACGTGGCTATAGGCCATGAGCCAGTTGCGGTGGCCCAGCCTGGTGGCGTCGCCCTTGGCCGGCCGGTGCACGGTGCTGTATTCCCCGAAGGTATTGCCATCGCCAATCACCACCAGGCCACCGGGCCGGGAGCCGTCCCGGTGCTGGGCTGGTCCCCCCAACACCGCGCCGGTGCCAATCACATTCCTGGCTCCCAGGCGCACACAGCCATAGATTCGGGCGTGCGGCTCCACCACGCAGCCCGGACCCAGCTCGGCGCCTGCCTCAATAATGGCAAAAGGCCCTACCTGCACGTCGGGTCCCAGCTGCGCCCCAGTTTCCACTAGGGCGGTGGAGTGAATGTCACTCACGGGCGTCCCCGGGCCAACCGGAACTCTGCCTCGGCAGCCACCTCCCCACCTACGTAGGCACTGGCCACAGCCCGCCCCACCCCCTGCCGGTAGTACTGGAGTTCACCACGCAAAATGAGCTGGTCACCAGGAAGTACGGGACGCCGGAACCGGGCATGCTCCACAGACGCAAGATAGAACACTGACCCACGCTCAGCGCGAGCCAGGATGAGCGCTGAAGCCTGGACCAGGGCTTCCACAATCAGCACTCCGGGCATCACCGGATTACCTGGGAAATGACCGGGAAAGAACGGCTCATTCAAAGTCACGTTCTTCACTGCCACCACGTGTTTTTCTCCCAGCTCCAGCACCCGGTCCACCATGAGGAAGGGGAAACGGTGGGGCAAAAGGGTCAGGATCTCCTTGGCCTCCATTAAGCTCTTCCCCCGGCCTTCCAGAGTTGGGGCACCTGCAGCCGGGGCACCTCCACGAGGTGCATTTCGCGCTGCATGCGCACTGCCAGGCGCAGCGCCTTCAGGTCATCTTCCATGGTGGCTATGGGCTCCACCAGCCCGCGCACCCGGCCAATAAAGTGTGCCAGCTCCAAGCGTAGAGGGTTCTCCCGGTGCATGGAGACCCGCTCCACCGTGGTGCGGGAGTGGGTGCGATAGGCCCGCCCCCCGTCGGAGACTGCGTAGTCGGTGCTGGAGCCGCGGTGGATCACAAAGTCCTGGTCGCGCTCATCGCCAAAGTCCACCCAGATCACCTCGCCAGGCTGGGTGATCTCCAAGGTGCGCACCACCGTCTGGGAGAGCCGGCTGGCAGTGAGGGTCGCCAGGCACCCGCTGCGAAAGCCGATCTGTGCCTGGGCAAAGTCCTCCAGCCCCCGGCGCCCAGCACCCACCACGTGCAGCACCTCGATCTCCGAGTCGGTGAGACCCAGGATAATGTCAATGTCATGGATCATCAAGTCCAGGATCACCCCAATATCGGTGACCCGGCCGTTGGGGCCCATACGCCGCGCCTGCAGGCACACCGGCTGGCGCACCAAGCTGGGCAGCTCCCGCACTGAGGGGTAAAAGCGCATAATATGCCCCACCTGGAGCACCAGCCCCAGGCGCTGCGACAGCTCTGCCAGTTCCTCCGCTTCCTCCACGGTGGTGGTAATGGGTTTCTCCACCAGCAGGTGGATCCCAGAACGCAAGAGGTCCAAAGCCAGTGGGTAGTGGAGCGAGGTAGGCACCGCCAGCGACACCACATCCACCCGGCCAACCAGTTCGCGGTAGTCCCGCCAACCTGGTACCCGGAGCTGAGAGGTGACAATGGCCAAGCGCTCTGCTGAGTTGTCGCACACCCCTACCAGCTCCACTTCTGGCAACCGCAAGTATTGCAGGGCATGGTAGAGCCCCATGACCCCTACCCCAACAACCCCCACCTTGACTCTGGTCATGTCACCCTCGCAATGGCCTGCACCAGCTGCCAGTCCAGCCGGTGACTGGAGCAGATGGCCGTCAGGTTTGCCCGCGGCAGGCCGCCCAAGAGAGCCAGATCTCCGACTAGATCCAAAGCCTTGTGCCGCACCGGCTCATCGGCCCCCCGTGGGGGTGTAAGGGGGGAGACGTCGTCAAAAACCAGTACGTTGCTCAAGCTGGCTCCGTTCGCCAGCCCCTGTTGCCGCAGCTTCTCGTACTCCCAGGTGAACCCGAAGGTTCGAGCGTCCAGTACCACTTTCAGATCGCTACCTGCCCAGACCTGGGTGCCCACTGCCGGATGCTCGAACTGGATAGTGGCAGCTACGGAAAACTCCTGGGCCGGCACTGCTATCACCCAGGAGCGCCCCTGGTTGCACCACACCGGCTGCTTCAGCACCAGATACCGGCGGGACCCAGGAGCCCCGGCGGTCGAGAGGGCCTGGGCCCACTCCTGCGCGCTGCCGTCCAGGATAGGCAGCTCCGGGCCCTCCAGCTCCACAGTGAGGTCCCATGCTCCCAGCACCGCCACCGCCGCCAGCAGGTGTTCCACCGTAGCCACCTGGGCAGCGCCTTGGGCCAGGCGCACACAGCGGGCGGTGTCGGCCACGTACTGCCAGCGGGCTGGTACCGCCCCCGCCGAGGTGCGAAACACCACTCCGTGCCCCACAGGCTCAGGGTGCAAGCGGCAGCGCACGAGAGCCCCAGTATGCAGCCCCACGCCGCTAATCCAGCTCATCCGGCCCGCCCCCGCCGCGCTAAGGAGCGCAACGCCGCCATCATCCGGAACTGTTCCTGTAATGGCGTAGCTGGCGTGCCACCAAATACCCCAGGGCCCAGGTCCTTAGAGGCGCCGCTCATGGCCACCACGGTCGTCCCAGGAGCAATGGTCACATGGTCAGCTACCCCTACCTTCCCAGCTAGCACCGAGCCGGCCCCAATAGTGACACTGCCAGAGAGGCCCACCTGGGCGCACAGTACAGTATCATCCCCAATGGTCACATTGTGCGCCACCTGCACCAAATTGTCGATCTTGACCCGGTGGCCAATATAGGTCGTGTCCAAGGTAGAGCGGTCCACACAGGAGTTAGCCCCGATCTCCACGTCGTC
>JACQHA010000377.1 GCA_016199255.1 Deinococcus sp. | reverse complement strand
TGTGGCGTAGCGGGATCACCTAGCCGGACTGGTTTGAACATGAGGAGGAGCAGACATGATGGGCTTAGCCAAGGGACTTCCAGGAGGGCCGCTGGCAGATCTGGCCAGGCTGCGCCACTGCCGGCGTAAGCGGCTTTCTAGCTACGACCGCACCGGCGGGAACCTGGACCGCATTACCATCGCTCCAGGCGAGACTGCAGTATTGGGGGAGATCGTAGGCGCCGGCTGCATCACCCACATCTGGTTCACTACTGACAGCAAAGAGCAGTATCACCTGCGCAAGGCGGTGCTGCGCATGTACTGGGACGGGGAGAAGCGGCCTAGCGTCGAAGTGCCCCTGGGCGACTTCTTTGGCCTGGGCCACGCTGAAACGAAGAACTTTGTCTCCCTGCCGCTGGTGATGGCTCCCCGGGACGGGAAAGCCTTGAACTGCTTTTTCCCCATGCCCTTCTCTCAGAGCGCCCGCATCGAGGTGCAGAGCGAGCTGGCGGAGCACGAGCTGATCCTCTACTACTACATCGACTACGAGGAGTACGACGAGCTGGAAGAAAACCTGGGCCGCTTCCACGCTCAGTGGCGGCGGGTCAATCCCACGAAAGGGGTGGACGTCAACAGCATGACCCCCTATGAGTTTGCCTTCAGTGGCAAGAATCTCACCGGGAAAGACAACTACGTGATCCTGGAGGCCAGGGGCCACGGCCACTACGTGGGCTGCACGCTCTACATCCACAACCTGCTGCGCATCCACGACACCAACTGGTATGGCGAAGGGGACGACATGATCTTCATTGATGGCGAGCAGTGGCCCCCCAGCCTGCACGGCACCGGGACCGAGGACTACTTCTGCACTGCCTGGTCGCCCCTGGAAGAGTTCTGCAGCCCCTTCTTTGGCATACCGATGGCGGGCGGGAAGAACTGGTCGGGGAAGATCAGCCTCTACCGCTTCCACATTGCCGATCCGATCACGTTTCACCAGTCCATCAGGGTCACCATTGAGCACGGCCACGACAACCACCGCTCTGACGACATTGCCAGTGTGGCCTACTGGTACCAGGCTGAACCGCACCAGCCGTTTCCCAGGCTGCCGCCAGTGGCGAGACGCCTGCCCCGGCCGGAGTAATGATGCCCCCAGTCACCTTGCGCCGGCGGCGGTTGTATGTAGGCGATCAAGCTGTGCCTCTTTTCTCTGGCGAGGTGCACTACTGGCGCCTGGCGCCTGAGTACTGGCGGGCGGCACTGGAGCAGGTGCGGGGGCTGGGGCTCAAGGTGGTGGGTACCTATGTTCCCTGGGCGTACCACGAGTATGCCCGGGGTAGCTACGACTTCCACGGCCTCACTTCTCCCCAGCGCAATCTGGTGGGCTTCCTCAACTTGCTCACCGATATGGGGTTCTGGATCATCATTCGCCCCGGTCCCTACCTCTACGGCGAGTGGGAGAACGGCGGCGTCCCCGCCTACGCCGCCCGCCATCACCGGCTCTCCACCAGCTTCCAGCGCCTGGCACGTACCTGGATGGAACAAGTGACACCGGTGCTGCTACCTTATCTGGCCACGCGTGGCGGCCGCATTGTCCTCTGGCAGCCAGACAACGAGATCGACCCCTTCTCCTGCTGGTTCGAGCGGGAGCAGGGCCTGGACGATGTGCCCGGGCTCTTTCACCAGTTTCTCCAGGAGCGCTACCAGAGCATTGCTGAGCTGAACGCCGCCTGGGGGACTCATTACACCAAGTTCGCCGAGGCCCGGGCCTGGGCCGAGTCGCCTTTCACCCTGGAGCGGGGCTGTTTCGCCAGGGTGCTGGACTGGTGGCGCTTCCAGCACTGGTCTGTGGTGCAGTACGGCCGGTGGTGCGCCAATCAGTATCGCGGCCTGGGAGTAGACGTGCCCCTCTACCTCAACTACTACCCGGGCATGGACGTGCAGAACTGGCGGGAGATGGCCAAAGTGGTGGATCTGGTGGCCATTGACACTTACCCGGCCAACGAGTTCAGCAATAGTCCGGACGCCCACCGCATTTTCCTGGACACCTTGCGCTACCAGCGCAGCGTGTCACCCTTGCCCTTCATTGGCGAGTTTGAGTGCGGCATCTTTCACGGCTATCACCAGCAGACCGGTGTGCTGAGCGCCAATCACTACCGCTTGATGGCGTGTTCCGCGCTGCTGGCAGGTATCGCCGGGTGGAACTGGTACATGCTGGTGAACCGGGACAACTGGTACTTTTCGCCCATTCACGAACGGGGCCGGCCGCACCCCGAGCTTTATGGCACCTTCCAGCAAATTGTCCAGGTGGTGAAAAAACTGAGTCCCCCTGACCTGGAGAAACTCACCGACACTGCCCTCACTCTAGAGCCCCTGCACGTAGCCGCCAGTGGCACTATCCGCACCGACCCGGTGCTGGCCGCTGCCTACAGCGCCGGGCTAGATTACGATTTCTTCGACCCAGGCAATGGCCAGGTGCCCCGCCGGTTGCTGTTCTATTCTGGCGCCCAGTGGCTCGACCAGGCCGGCCAGCAGCGACTATTAGAGCACGTAGTAAAAGGCGGTATCTTAGTGGTGTTCAAGAATTATCCCCGCCTGGATGGCGCCGGCCAGCCCCTGAACCTGCTGAATATTCCCCTCCCAGACGGGGTGCTCACCAAACTGGCGAAGCGCGTTGCCATTGACCTGGGTGGAATGCACGTCATATGTGCTGGCGCGCTCCTGGTCTATGATCATCCACCAGGAACTGCCATCACTGCCGTGCAAGAGCAGGACCCCGATGGCGAGCCCGACCAGTGGCCCCAGCTCTACGCCGGCCGCCGGCACACTGTGGGCTATATTCAGCGCTGGGGCCAGGGGACACTGGTGGTGCTCGGCGTGGACCCCACGCCGGACCTGCTCATCGCCCTGCACCACCACTGTAACGTTCCCATTTACGCCCGCTCCCTCACGCCAGGCGTCCAGGCAGCCCTGTTCCGGCGTGGCCGCCGCTACTTCCTCATTGCAGTCAACAACGGCAATGAGAGCAAGTACGCTGTGGTGCGGCTAGATCCCACGCTCTTCAGACAGCGCTCTTGCCGGCTGGTAGATCTGTGGGAAGGCACTACTTCTTCAGCTCTCCTCCCCGACGTGGCGGTTCCTCTCAGCCGTAAGAGCGGTGGGGTGTGGGAGATCCAGGCTACCAAGCCGTCCACCCGCCATCCACCAGGAGCGTATGGCCGGTGATCATATCGGCAGCGGGGCTGGCTAAAAAGACCACAGCTCCTGCCACGTCTTCTGGCTTGCCCAGGCGCCCCAAAGGGATGCGCCGGAGCGTCTCCCGCCTGTACTTGCGGTCGGCAAAGAGCTTTTCGGTCAGAGGGGTGAGCACGTAAGTTGGCCCGACGGCATTGACATTGATGTGGTACGGCGCCCATTCAATGGCCAGTACCCGGGTCAGATTGACCACGCCGGCTTTGCTGGCGCAGTATGCCGCGCGCTGCTCGTCACCGATAACCCCGTATTGCGAGGCGATGTTGATAATCTTTCCCGCCTGGCGCTGCACCATCTCTCGGGCCACAGCCTGGGAGCAGAAAAACACGCCCTTCAGGTTCACGTCGAGCACCTGATCCCAGTCCGGCTCGGTAACCTCCAGTGCCATCTTGCGAATGTTGATGCCAGCGTTGTTCACCAGGATGTCGATCTGGCTGAAGCGTTGCCGGGCTTTCTGGACCATGCGCTGGATGCTCTGGAGGGACGTGACGTCCAGAGGGACCGCTAGAGCCTGGCGGCCGATTTCCTGTACGGCATCAGCAGTAGCTTGGGCATCTTCCAACTGGCCAGGCAGGTCTGTCACCACCACATGAGCACCAGCCTCGGCCAGTGCCAGGGCGATGGCCTTGCCCAGGCCTCTTCCGGAGCCAGTCACAATGGCAACCTGGCCTGTAACTTGCATGGCGGGAAGCGCGGCCTTCTTTTTCATGGGCCTTAGTCTACTTGCTCTGCCTAGCCAGGCTGCTGAGAGTTAAGGTGATGGCCCCAGCGGCGACATGTTCGTCTCCTGGCCGCAGCCAGGCGTCTGTAGCCAATGCTATTGCCCTCTCTGAGAAAGCGCCAGGGCTGTTATCCCCCATTGCCTGATGCGGAGCACCGCCGGCCACGCTGAGGCTGGTCAAGAAACGCTGAGTGGCCCGCAGGTGCGGGCCGCCCGGCGCAGGAGAAGAAGGAGGAGGGGTACCTCAGGGGGTCGTCAAGGTGAACTGGAGTACGACTTCCACATTGCCCTCAGCCTCATCGCCGTTCAGGTACAGCTGGTAGGCTAGGGAGGTGTGCCGGAAGCTGTTGGTCTTCTTGCTGTTACTGTCCACCGTCTGGTCGCTGGTGCTCAGGCTGAGCGTGTTCCCGCCAGCAGGGTTGCCGTCGCCATCATCGGGGCTATAGAGCAGCTGCACATCGCTCAGGCTCAGCCCCTCGGGGAGAGAGGGGGTGCCCAGCGCCTTCACAGCCACGCTCCAGCTGCCACCGCGGTTCACCAAATAGGAGACCCGATCGAAGCTGGGTGTGGTGAGAGGGGAGATATAGATAGGGCCCTCGGCAGCACTGAGGATCTGGCTGGCAGTAGGGGTGAAGGTGAGGCTAGGGTTGGTGATGGCTTCATCAGAAGAGTGATGAGTGAGGCGGATCTCCCCCACGGCGGGGATAGTGGCGGTAACGTTCATAGAGGCGTTGTTACCAGCCAGGGTTTGGCCCAGGATGAGGAGTCCGATCAGGGTTCCGAGGATCAGCTTGCTCTGCAGTACCTCCATTTTCATTCTCTCCTTCTTCGAGCTTGCGCTCAATCACTGGCGCCACCATAGCGCCCCCCCCTCACCCGGAGCTGCAGCGTTCCTAACGTGTTGCTAACACCCGGTCTGGGCAAAAATATCGTCAGAGACGCGTAAGATTGCTGTAAGAGAGGCTGTCTCGCCTGGGCCGCATTAACTGGTTGAGGGCTGTGCAACCCCAGGCCATTTCGGACTCTCCCCCTACCAAGATGGGTAGGGGAATCCCTGATGTGCTCCGAGGTCACCTGGCATATGACATAAGTAGCATTTGGCCGGACACTGGTCCGGCCGAGAGTTGGAGGTGTAGACATGGGCTTAACGCGGATGAAGCGTTTCAGTATTGGTGCTGTCCTGGTACTGGCCGGGGCCCTGGCAGGGGGGTATCTGGTTACCCACCTGGCCGCTGCCCAGACCCAGGCGCAGCCGGTGAGCCTGGTGGTGCCGCCTAGCGCCCAGGACCTGCTAGCCACTGAGCAGAACACCATTGCTATTGCCAGCCAGTTCTCCAGATCGGTGGTGGCTATTAAGGTCACCGACCTGCCGGGCCAGCCCCAGCAGGGTCTCCCCCCGGAGTTCCGCTTCTTCTTCGGGCCCGGTGGCCCCTTCCAGGGCGTCCCCCTTGAACCGCGCCAGGGTCTGGGCTCTGGGTTCTTCTTTGATGAGCAGGGGCACATTCTCACCAATAACCATGTGGTTGCTGGCTTCGACGGCGGCCCAGTGGACCGGATCATCATCCAGCTGGATGATGGCCGGGAGTTCCCAGCCCGTATTGTGGGCCGTGACCCGGATAACGACCTGGCAGTGCTCCAGGCTGATGTACCGGCGGACGCCTATGTGCCGGCTCCCTTAGGTGACTCGGGCAACTTGCTGGTAGGCCAGAAGGTAGTGGCCATTGGCAACCCCTTCGGCCTCTCCTCCACAGTCACTGAGGGGATCATCTCCGCCACCAACCGCAATAGCCCCAACGGTAGCGGCTTCCAGGGGAACATTATTCAGACCGATGCGGCCATCAACCCCGGGAACTC
>JACQHA010000371.1 GCA_016199255.1 Deinococcus sp. | reverse complement strand
GCCCAACGGGGCCTCAGTGGTACTGGTGGTGCAGGAGTGGCTGACACCACAGCAAAATAACATTAACGGGCAGGGGATTACCCCTGACCTGGTGGTCACCCAGGAGCGGCAGCTGCCGCTGGCGCTGCGCGGGGAGAATGCCTCCCCGGGCGATGTGATTAGCTTGTGGCGTAACAGCCAGCCCTTGGGTGACGTAGTCGCCGGTGCCGATGGCACGTTTACCTTCTTAGAGCGGCACCTGACAAGTGCCGAAGAGGGGGCAGCGCGGATCACTGGAGAAGCACTGGTAGACCCAGAACACGATGTCCAGCTGAGGGCCGCTCTGGAGTATTTGGGCGCCCGGCCCTGAGAAAGGAATCCCGCGATGAAGAAGCGCTTGCTGATTGCTGGTGGCCTGGTGCTGGCGTTTGCCTGCGGAGTCCTGGCGCAGCGTAGCCTCCAGGCCGATCGGGCCTACCAGGAGATCCTGCGCAATTCCCCCAATGGCACCGCATTCTTGGAGCTCTTGGACGCGCTGGACACTGTGTACCTCAAAGACCCCAACATGGAGAAGCTATTAGAGGGCGCTATCCAAGGGGTGATTGAGAACCTGGGTGACCAGTTCACCTCGTATCAGCCACCCCAGGACGCAGCTTTTGAGGAAGCAAGGCGCAGCGGTGAGTTCAGCGGTATCGGAGCAGTGCTCCAGGGCCGCGCTCCTGGGGGCAAGCGGGTGACGGTGCTCTCAGTGTACCCCGGCAGTCCTGCTGCTAGGGCCGGACTGCAGCCCGGCGACGTGGTAGTGGAGGTGAACGGCCAATCAACCCGGGACATGACCGCCGGCGAGGCTGCCAACCTGATCCGCGGCCCACAGGGCACACAGGTTGTTATTGGAGTGGAGCGCCCCGGGGTAGGCTTTGTGCGCCTGACCATCACCCGCGACCGGATCGTCCTCATTGATGTTACGAGCACCCTGATTGGCGACATCGGTTACATCCAGATTGATAGCTTCAATAACCAGCGGGTTACTGATCAGCTGGAGGAGGCTTTGTCCCGGCTACAGCAGGCCGGCGCCCGGGGCCTGATCTTGGACCTGCGCAATAACGGCGGGGGCCTTTTGAACCAGAGCATCTCGGTGACTGATGAGTTTTTGGAGGATGGCCCCATTGTGTACACCCGCGACCGGGTAGCCACCAGACTGGAAGCCAGCGCCCGGCCGGGCAGTGTGGACCTTCCCATGGTGGTACTAGTGAACCGCTTCAGCGCCTCGGCGTCGGAGATCGTGGCTGGAGCCCTCCAGGACACTGGCCGGGCCACCATTGTGGGGGAGCGCACGTTTGGCAAGGGC
The DNA here is from genome assembly GCA_016199255.1 of Deinococcus sp. Classification (GTDB taxonomy): domain Bacteria; phylum Deinococcota; class Deinococci; order JACQHA01; family JACQHA01; genus JACQHA01. Next base: position 1,435 of record JACQHA010000371.1, on the reverse strand, counting down.
GTGGCTCAATCGGTGATCGAGCTGGACAATGGTGGGGTGGCCATTATTGTCACCAGGGAGTGGCTAACGCCGCAGCAGCGCAGCATCAATGACGTGGGGGTCGAGCCTAACCTGCTGGTGAGCGAACCGGCTATGGAATTGCCCCTGAATGTGTTCGGGGAGCACGCGGCTCCAGGGGTGCCGATTACCATCTCAGTCAATGGCCAGGTGAAAACAGTGATCCACCCCGCGCCAGACGGGACCTTTCGCTATGTAGCTCCGGCCCCGTCTGGCACTATGCCAGTGTTCAACCTGGAGGGCAGCAACGTACTGCCTGGCGCCACTGTCACTATCCAGGTCGAGGGCCAGGAACCCATCATGCTCACCGCCGATGACCAGGGCCGCTTTAGTTACAGTGACCTGCCCCCCCTGGAGAGCGAGCGCACCTCCAGGCACCTAAGCGGCGAGGCGGTGCTGGACCTGGAGCACGATGTGATCCTGCAGCGGGGCCTGGGGGTGCTGCGGGAGATGATCGGGCTGCCAGCTGGGGCAGGGGAGGCACCGGTCCAGCCGGAAGCGCTCATCGAGCAGTTGCACTTGCGCTGAGAGTGGCACGCTGCTGGCTTCAGCCCCCTAGAAGCTGGCGGATCATGCTTAAGTTCTCGGCAGACAGGATCTGCCTGGTGCGGTCGTCTATACTCTGGCTGCCGTGGTAGAGGGCCACGCTACCCAGGAGGCTATTGGCGGAGCGGAGCTTCAGGTCCAGGACGAAAGGCACCTGGGCAATGGCGAAAGCAGCATCCGCCGCCAGGCGCTGGCCAATTTCCAGCAAGGAAAGATTGGCCAGCGCCTGGTTGGCCTCCTGGGCGGTGCGGGGTAGGATCTGAGGCAAGCCCAACGTGCTCTGGGTGACGTCTGCTCCAGCAATGGCAGCCTGGTCGAAAAAATCATCCAGGGCATCGCGCCGGAAGATCTCGTCGAACAACACTGCTCCCACTACCTGCTCCAGGGCCCGGGCGTCCCCGGTCACCGGGAAGAAGGCTGCTGCTGCTGCCCACAGCCGGGCGCAGGGGCACTGGGCGACGGCGGCCTGCACTGCGGCGGCATTGGTCTGCACCTGGCGCTGCGCCCGGTCCAGCGCCGCCGGAAAGGCGCTATAGTCCACCGCCCCAGTGTCGGACATTTCCTGGGCCAGAGCCCAGGAAAAGAGGCCCAGCAAGAGCCACCAGTACCAGGCAAGGAGGCGACGCCTCCCCTGCCCAGCGCACCGGATCATAGCGGGCAGCTACACGTCCAGGTGGGCGAACTGGGCGTTCTGCTCAATAAAGGCGCGGCGGGGCGGCACCTCCTCGCCCATGAGGATCTCAAACGCCTGGTCCGCCGCCTGGGTATCATCAATAGTGACCTGCTTCAAAGTGCGGGTCTCCGGGTTCATGGTGGTCTCCCAGAGCTGCTC
>JACQHA010000363.1 GCA_016199255.1 Deinococcus sp. | reverse complement strand
GCACGGCGCCACGGCAGTACTGGCCTATAGGGACATGGGGATCATGCCCCAGGCCATGGTGAACTACCTGGTGCGCCTGGGCTGGGCGCACGGCGATCAGGAACTGTTCACCATGGAGGAGCTGAAGCAGCACTTTAGCCTGGAGGGCATTAACGCTGCCAACCCCCGGTTCGACGAGAAGAAACTGCTCTGGGTGTCGGCCAACCATATTCGCTGCACTCCGCCCGAGCAGCTAGCCAAGCTATGCAAGCCGTTCTTGGCCCAGGCCAATTTGCTCCGGGGCATCTCTGATGAGTACCTGATGGCAGTGGTGAAGCTGCTCCAGACCCGCATCGAGACCCTGGCCGACCTGGTAAAGTACGGCCAGTATTTCTTCACCGAGGAATACCCAATGAACCCCCAGGCCCAGGAGATGATCGAGCGCAACAGAGCGATGCTGGCCGCCGCTACTGAGGCGCTGTACCGGCTGAGCGTCTTCACCCCGGAGCATACCGAGCAGACTCTGCGCGGGCTGGCACAGCAAATGGGCCTGGGGGCTGGCAAGGTGCTTCAGCCCTTGCGGGCAGCGCTTACCGGCACCCTGGAAAGCCCCACCATGTTCGAGATGCTGTCAGTCATGGGCCGGGAGCGGGTGCTGCGCCGGTTAGCGCGGGTGGTGGGCTAATGTCCTGGTTTCAGCGGCTGCGGGAAGGCCTCACCCGCACGCGCCAAGTGCTGGCGCCAGCTACCCAGCAGGCGGAGCCGGCCCCTGTAGACCAGCCCCGGCCGCTGCGCCGCTCCCTGGAGGAACTGGAACTGGCGCTGGTGGCTGCCGACGTGGGCACCAGCGCCACGGCGGAGATTATGAGCAGCCTGGAGCGGAGCCACCAGCCACTCCAGGAGGCCCTGAAAGAGGCGCTGATGGAGCAGCTGGAGCCAGATCGCATGCGCGCTTCGTTGCGCAAGCTGGGGTTTAAGCCCCAGGTGGCACGCACCCTGGTGGAGCCCAAGGGCCAGGTGATGATGGTGGTGGGGGTCAATGGCGTGGGCAAGACCACCACGATTGCCAAGCTGGCGCACTACTACCAGCAGGCTGGCCGGCGGGTGCTCCTCGCTGCCTGCGACACCTTCCGGGCCGCTGCCCGGGAGCAGCTGGCGCTGTGGGCCGGCCGGGCAGAGGCCGACATGGTTTCTGGCGAGCCAGGGGCGGACCCGGCAGCACTGGCGTTTGACGCGGTGCAGGCGGCGCGCTCCCGAGGGCGGGACCTGGTGATCATTGACACCGCGGGCCGGCTGCACACGAAGTTCAACCTGATGGAGGAAATGAAGAAGGTGCAGCGGGTCATTGCCAAAGCCCAAGCGGGCGAGCCTAAGGAAGTCTGGCTGGTGCTCGATGCCACCACCGGGCAGAACGGGCTGGCCCAGGCCAGGGCTTTTCACGAGGCACTGCAACTCACTGGGGTAGTGGTCACCAAGCTGGACGGCACTGCCAAGGGCGGCATTGTGGTGAGCATTGTGCGGGAACTGAAGCTGCCCATTAAGTTCATTGGCGTCGGCGAGGGCCTGGAGGACCTGCGGCCCTTTGACGCTGCCGAGTTTGTCGAGGCCCTTCTGGGCTAGGGAGGAGCCATGCCGCAGGTGCGGGTCAACGGGGTGGAGCACTTCTACGAGACAGCTGGCCAGGGGCCGGGGCTGGCGCTCATTCATGGCCTGTCCCTGACCCACCGCATGTGGGACGCCCAGTACCGGGAGTTTGCCAGCCGCTACCAGACGGTGCGCTACGACCTCAGGGGCCACGGCCAGAGCGCCGCCCCCCAGACCGGCTACCAGACCGCGAACCTGGCCGACGACCTGCACGGGCTCTTGACCCACCTGAAGATCACCAGTACCTATCTGGTGGGCCTCAGCCTAGGCGGCCAAGTGGCGCTGGAGTATACCCTGCGCTACAGCGACACGGTGAAAGCCCTGGTGCTGGTAGACACTGCCCTGGAAGGCCACCGCTGGTCGGAGCCCATAGCAGCTTATTTTCACCGGGTGCGGGAGGGCGCTAAAAAGCTGGGGGTAGAGCGCACAGTGAAGGAGCTGTGGCTCAACGGGCCGCTTTTCGCTGTGCCCAACCGCAACCCCACCCTGGCCAAGGCCCTGGCAGAAATGATCTTGCCCTACTCAGGCAGCTACTGGCTGGATGAGAAGCTCAAGGTGCCCGAGGAGCCCCAGATCCAGCGGCTGAAAGAGGTCAAGTGCCCCACCCTGGTGGTAGTAGGCTCGCTAGACCTGATTGACTTCCAGGCCATGGCCGACATTGCCGGCCGGGAGATCCCCGGCGCCCGCAAGGTGGTCCTGGCCAGAAGCGGCCACCTACCCCCACTGGAGCGGCCCGAGGCGCTCAACACCCTGGTGCTGGACTTCCTGGCTGCTGTGGAGCGGGGCGATGGCCGCGCTCCCGCGCCACCCCAGCCCGAGCCGGCGATGGAAGACAACAGCAAGTAGAACCAGATCGGTCCGCCCTTCCTCTCGTACACTCAGCCATGCGGATTGCCATTGTCTGCTATCCTTCAGCTGGCGGCAGCGGGGTGGTGGCCACCGAGCTGGG
>JACQHA010000362.1 GCA_016199255.1 Deinococcus sp. | reverse complement strand
TCCAACTGAGCTATGGGCGCCAACCAACAGGAAAGTAGCATGGGCCTCGGGAGGCTGTCAAGTTGAGATATTTTTCCAGTAATGTTATCAAGATCAGCATCTGGGTCATCGCGCTGTTTATGACAGTGGGATCGCTGATCATTTTCCAGCCAGGTGACTTGTTTGGCGTGCGGCGCCGCTCCCAAGACCAGCGGGGCCCAGTGTTGGCCAAGGTAGGAGACCGGGAAATCACCGAAGTGGATGTAGAGCGCCTGCGCCGCTCGGTGCCCAGCTACTTCAGCTTCGACGATACTACCCGAAAGCAGATTGACCAGGTGCTGCTCAGCATCTTGGTAGATGACGAGCTCCTCTATCAGAGCGCCCGGCGTATCCCCATCGCTAATAGCGAGGTGCGCGAAGCCGTGGACCGGTTTGTGAACCAGCAGTTTGGCGGCGATCAAGACACCTTCCGGGCCTACTTGGCCAGCCAGGGGCTGCACCTGCAGGGCTTCCGTGACCTGCAGCGCCGCAGCTTGCAGGTGGATGCCCAGCGCCAGCGTATCCAGGACAGCACTCAGGTGAGCGAAGCTGAGATCCGGCAGTATTACTTGAACCACCGGGAGGAGCAGTACCGCCGGCCCTACCAGATCAAAGCCCGGGAGATCGTGGTCACTGACCAGGCGCTGGCTGCCCAGCTCTATGGCCAGCTCGTAGCCGGCGCCGACTTTGAGCGCTTAGCGCGGGAGCGCTCCACGGTGTTTGCCGACCAGGGCGGGTCCTTGGGCGGCCCCGAGCAGAACTGGATCACCACCGCCATCTTTGAGCCGGCAGTCGGGGAACAGGTAGCGGCGCTCCTCTCCGGCCAGTTCACCCGGCCCATTAAGGTGGAAGACCGCTTCTTCATTGTCAAGATAGAAGACCGGCGCCCTGCTGGCTTCGAGACCCTGGAGGAGGTGCGCAGCAGTGCGGAGAGCGCCGCCCGGCGCCTGAAGGGCGGCCAGGCCCTGGAACAGTGGCTCGAGGAGCAGCGCCAGCGCTTCGATATCCAGCTCAGCTCGCCAGCAGTGGCCACCGTCAACGACCAGGAGATTACCCAGCAAGACCTGACCGAATACCTGGTGTTCGTGAGCCAGGTATTCAGCCAGATTGACCCCCGCCAGATTTCCCCAGAGTTCATGCAAAGCCTGCAGCGCATCTACCTAGACCAGCTCATTGCCCAGGAGCTGGAACTACAGTACGCTCGAGCCCAGAACCTGCCGGTAATAGGCACCAAGGTAGCGCGGGCCAGGGAGGTGGACCTGGCCATTATGAGCCAGGCGGATGTGAGCCCAGAGGAGATCCAGCAGTACTACAACAGCCACCTCCAGGACTTCACCCGAGAGCTGCGCGCCCGGCTGCGGCAGATCACCGTCCCCGAGACACCTGAGGACGGCAACGCCCTGGCCAAGTCCATTCACCAGCAGCTCTCTGAGGGCGCGGACTTTGCTACCTTGGCCCAGGAGCACTCCACTGATGACCTAGCGGAGCAGGGCGGCAACCGGGGCTGGGTAGCACGCAGCGTGCTCTCCCCCATTGTGGCCACTGGGGTGTTCCAGACGCCGGTGGGAGGCATCTCGGACGTGCTGTGCGAAAACGGCACCTGCCAGATCTTCCAGGTGCTGGACATTGACGGCGGCACCACCAAGCCGCTGGTCGATGTAGAGAACGACATCCGCTCCCAGCTCATTGGCCCTAAGCGCTCCGCCCGCTTAGAGGAGTGGCGCGACAACCTGCGGGCCGCAGGCAATATTGTGAATAACCTGAGCTCCACGCCAGCCGCCCAGTCCCCTGGGCCAGAGGCGAACTGAATCGCGAAGGACCGCGAAAAGTTGGCGAGGGGAAAAGTGCCCCTCGCCTCATCCGTAACCCTGCCCCACTCTAATACCCTTCCATGGCAGGCACCGCCCCAGGCACCACCAGCCCCTCGTAGGTCACCTCACCTGGGGCCAACAAGCCCTTATCGCTCACCAGCCAGTTAATCACCCGCTCCACCTGGGCCGGGGTGGGGAGCTGCACCCGGGGGTAAGGCACCACCACAAAGCTAGTCTGGATCTGGGGCGGCAGCCGGGCATCCCGGGCCAGCACGGGGATGAAGCCCTGGGGGTCGGCGTTGATCAGGTCCACCGCCTGGTTGTAGGCCTGCTGCAGCGCCGGGAGCAAGTTCTCCGCTCCCTCTCTGATGCCCCACACTGACTGGCTGATGTTCTCCGCGGTGTCGTCCTGGAGTATCCGCGCCCCCAGTGTCACCGCCAGGGACAAGAGCGGATCAGGCAGCACCGCCGCGTCCACCTGGCCATCTACCAGCAGCTGGAAGCGCTGGGCGATGTTGTCCACCACCTGCTTCTGCACCGAAATGCCAGTGCCGGCCAGGAGCTGGTCTAGGACAAACTCAATCACCGAGTTCTGGCTAATAGCTACCGGGTGTCCATGAAGGTCTGCCAGGGCCTGGAGCGGGGAGTTGGGGGGCACCAGGATGGCAAAGCGCCCCTCCTGGGGGGTGGCACCCAGGGCCAAGAAGGCAATACGTACCGGCGCCGCCTTGCGCAACAGTGCCATAGAGACCACATCGCCAATCCAGAAGTCCAGCTCGCCGGCCACAATGGCATCGTTCCGCTCGGCGGCGCTGGCAAAGGTGATAATGTCTGGCGCCAGCCCTGCCTGCTGGAACAAGCCCTGGTCACGCGCCACAAACACCGGCAGGGCATCAACGATCTGTAAGAGCCCAACGCGCACCGGCTGCAGTTCCTGGGCGCTAGCGAGGAGCCAGCTGGTCAAAGCTACCAGCCACAGCAACAATCGCATATCCACCTCCCAATGCACCCCCAGCTTAGGGGGGCCGCCTGCTGGTTAGTAGGCCCGAAAGTCCCTCTAAGGATACTGGCGCAACGTATCAATCAGCAGGTCGAAGAAGCGCTTCCTATCCAGCTTGATGCCCACCTGGGCATTGGGCTCCTGCCAGTAGGGCGCGCCGCGCCGCCGCTGGTCGCACAGGGTCATGCCCCGGGCCGGGCCTTCCAACATGACCTGGACGAAATAGGGCTGGAACTGAATCAGACTGGGATCAATCAGCGCCGCCACCGCGCAAGGGTCATGCAGCGGGTAGTAATCCTGATCGTACACCTGAGCATACGCCCCCACGGCGAATTCCAGCATTGCTGCCACCACAGTGCCGGTGCGGTTCCCCAGCTGGCGCAACTGAGCAATCTCACTGCGGCCCACCCCCGCCTGGTGAGTGAGGTTCAGCCCAGACATCTTTATAGGAATGCCACTAGTAAACACCACCTGCGCTGCCTCCGGGTCAGCATAGATATTGAACTCGGCGGCGGCAGTGCGATTGCCAAAGGTCAGCGAGCCGCCCATCAGGCTGATCTCCGGCACTCGCTTAGCCAGGCGTGGTTCCAAGCGCAGCGCTAACGCAATATTGGTCAGAGGCCCAGTGGGCACCAGCCGCACCTCATCAGTGGCCAGCACCGTGTCAATAATGAACTCCACCGCATGCTGGCCATGCAGCGGGGTCACCGGCTGGGGCAGCTCCGGCCCGTCCAGGCCGCTCCGGCCGTGGATATCTAGGGCGTGATGCGGCTCGCGCACCAGGGGCCGGTGGGCACCCCGCACCACTGGCACCTTGATCCCCCCCAGCTCCACCACCTTCAGGGCGTTCTCAGTGGTGCGCTCCAGCGGCACATTCCCACTCACAGTGGTAATGCCCAGCACCTCCAGGTGCTGACAGGCCAGGAGCATCGCCACAGCGTCGTCGTGGCCCGGGTCGCAGTCCAGGATGATCTTCATAACCACAGGTCTCCTACTACCGCCACCAGTACCCCCAGGCTGAAGATAACATTGGCCAGGAAGAAGGCGCGGTTAATGGCTGCGGGGCTCTCTGGCCGGGCGGTGACATGCTCCCACAGCAGCACCAGCGCC
>JACQHA010000361.1 GCA_016199255.1 Deinococcus sp. | reverse complement strand
GCCCAGGCGCTGCCCGGCACCTTAGCTGGTGTGCTGGGGATTGCCCTAGGGTATGCAGCGTATGGCACGAAGGTGTTGCCCCTTAAGGCTCCGGCCTGGCTCACCTCGCTCCTGGTCAGGGGCTATTACTTAGATGACTTCTATTACGGAGTGGTAGTGCGCTTCAGCATGGCCCTGGCGCCTATCGCTGGCTGGTTTGACAAGCGGGTGGTAGACGGCGCTGTGGAGGGCGTGGCCCAGGTGGCGGTCGGGGCGTCCCGGGTGGCAGGAATGGTAGACCAGCGGGTGGTGGACGACGCCGGTAACGCTCTCGGCTACACGGTGACCAGCACCGGGGCGATCCTCCGACGGCTGCAGACTGGGTCACTGGGGTTCTACGCGCTGCTAGTTGCCTTAGGTGCTGCGGTGATCGGCATTGTCCTGGCCAGATAGGGAGGTCCTGGGCTCACTGATCTTCTGGGCGATCAGCTGGAGCAGCACTTCCCCAGGCGGTACTGGGCACTTGATCTCGCCATCCAGGATGACCAGGTTTTGGCCCGAGCGCACGAGTTCTACCAGCTTCCCCAGCGCTGCAGCTCGCCGTTGGTCGCTCTGGATCTCCTCTTGGTAGCGCTGAACAAACTGTCCAGGTGACACCTTGCCGCGTCGGTAGGCCAGGTACAGGGCTGGGCTGGGCCTGAGTTCTGGCAATAGTTGGTCCACCTCGTAGAACCGGCAGTAGAAACTCTCGTCGCCCAGTAGCACCCGCACTCCGCTGGAGGGCGGGATCGGTCCTGGGCGTCGAAGACTGATGCAACCTATGGTGCTGGTCACTGGTGTTGTGGTCACCAGCTGGCCAGGAGCTGAAGCCTGGCTGCTATTTCCCATACGCATCACTTTTCACCCGCTAAAGGTATTGAAACCTTATACCCCTATCTGGGCTCTAGGAATAAACTGGGGGTAGCCCCTAGGAGCCACCCCCATATCGCTCACTCCTGATCGACCACTGCTGCCCCTGGGGGAAGCGCCCGCACGTCCTCAGGGTCTAGGCCCGTATTGAGCTGCCAATTGCTGAAGCGGATAGTAGCTGTTACCTTTCCCTCAGCGTCGTAACCCTGGAATTGCAGGGGCAACCACTCACCATCGGCCACCCACAGCTGAAATCCCACCAGGCTGGACTCAGGCCGCTTGAGCTGGAAGTCAATCAGGTAGGTGGGCTGGTCCTCTAACGCTTCGAAGCCTAGCAGGGTGACCTCGTTCTGATCCCGGTCAAAGACCTGGTCGGCATCGCCGCCGAAGGCGGCAAAGAGCCCGCCCAGCTGCTCGCTCTCTGCCCGGGCCTGGCGGAGTACCTGATCGGTGACTGGGAGGTAGGTGTAGGTGAGTTCTCCGTCTAGCACGATGAACTGGTCCTCGAGATAGAAGGGAGCCACAAACTCCACCCGGGCGAGGTCCGGGGGTAGGAAGATGGCCCGGAGGTCAATGGAATCGCCACTAGCCGCGTCGATCAGTACTAGCTCAACGGTTGCATCATCGATGGCGTCGAAGGTGTCTTCGACGGCAGCCTCTACCTGGTCCAGGGTCAAGCCCTGAGCGAAGGCTGCACCAGCTACTACCAAGACAACCCAAACGTATCGCATACTACTGCTACTCCTTTCCTCTTAGGTTGCCCGCTCTCGCGTGGCCTGGGCCAGGTCGAGCCGGGCCAGGGCGACGAGGGAGGGGACCTCTGAGACAACCAGGATAGCCAGGGTGGCTCCAGCAATGACCAGAGCAGTTCGAGGGAGGAGAACTACCCCCAGGGCAAAGATTTTCTGGAAGGTCTCCAGGGACTTCTCAGCAATGACGACGCCTAGGGGAAGTCCGAGCAGGAGTCCCAGGAGTCCCACGGCCAGGAGTTCCCCGGTCACCACCCACCCCACCTCCCCGGTGGTGCCGCCAAGGGTGCGTAGGGTGGCCAGCTCCCGGCGGCGCTCCAGTACATTCACCACCGTGATGGCGTAGAGCACGGCAAAGCCCAGGGCCGCGGCGAAGCCGAACATCACCCGCATGAAGGTGGCAGAAAAGCCCAACAGCTCGTTCAGGTCGGCCCGGATGGTGGCACTGGCCTCCACCCGCTCGGCTGCCGGCAGGGCGTACAACCGCTCCCGGACTGCTTCCAGCTGCCCAGGCGCCACCCCCACCAGTACCGCCGTCACTGGGTCGGCCACTGCGCCAGCCAAGCCGAGACCGCTGGCGCTCAGGAGATCAGCAATACCCTGAGGGAGGGTGGTGACGCCCTGGGCATCTGGCAGTGACAGCACCGCCGGCCGGCCCAGGGGATAGACCACCGTCCCCTCCAGTGGGAAGTCTCCGGCCCCAAAGGGGGTCTCTACTGTCACCATTGCTCCGGGACGGGCTTGGAGTTCTTGAGCCAGGCCCCGGGCCAGGAGGATCGTCTCTGGGCGGGGACGCGTCTCCAAGGCTAGCAGCCGGCCATCGGCCGGGAGACCGAGCAAGAAGGTGGTGGCCTCCCGCCCAGCCACCCGGAGGCGCACCGGGAACTCAATAATCCCCTCAGCCGTGGTCACCCCTGGCCAGCCAGTAATCTCGCCCACTACGTCGTCGGAGCGAGGCTGTCGGAAGCTCACTTTGAGATCGTAGGCCTGGAGTGCTGCCTGGCGGTCGATAGTGAGACCCATCACGTCCAGAAAGATCCCCGGGGTCAGGGCTACCG
>JACQHA010000360.1 GCA_016199255.1 Deinococcus sp. | reverse complement strand
TCATAGGCATGGCTCTCCCTCAGTGGCGGTGTCACGATACATCAAATCACGAGCATCATAATGATTCCTGGGCGACACACCGGAACCCCAGGTCGTTGATTCGGAGCGGGGTAACGAGGCCGTAACGGTTCGCAGCCCGAAGGGAGAAGGCGTCATCGTTGAAAGACCCGCCGTGGACGGCGCGGGTCCCTGCGGCGTGTGGATCCTCGCGCCCATCAGTGGACACATAGGGATAGGGCCAGTACAGGCTGCTCGTCCACTCCCGCACATTCCCCGCCATCTCCAACGCCCCGGAGGGGCTGGCCCCTAAGGGAAAGGAGCCCCCTGGCGCCGTGTCGATATACCCGTCACTCGCGTCAGGTGCGCAGCACCGGTCTTCGCTCCCATAGTTCGCCCGCGTCCGGTCCAACGCCTCCCCCCACGGGTATAGCCGTCCATCAGGGCCTCGCGCCGCCTTCTCCCACTCGGCCTCAGTGGGCAGCCCGGTAATAAAGGTGCTCTTCTGCCCCAGCCAGGAGCAATAGGCCAGGGCTTCAAACCAGCTCACATCTGTCACTGGATGGGTGGAGGCGCGCCCGGAACCAGCCGGCCGCCGCTCCCCGGTGGCCTGCACAAACTGGTCATACTGGGCAATCGTCACTTCAGTGTGCGTAATGTAGTAGTCTGGCAGCGTCACGGTGTGCACCGGGAGCTCATCCTCGGTTCCTGTATCTGAACCCATCGTGAACGGCCCCGCCGGCACCCGCACAAACTCCACTCCATTGATTGTCAGTAGTGGTCCCACCTCCTGAGCGACAGTCTGACCAGGCGGGAACCCCAGCCACCCTAGGAGGAAGATCAACAAGAGAATGTCGCGCATGACACCCGCTCCAGCTCCTATGCTCCACAATAATAGCTCAGGGGCCTGCATTATGATGAAGCCCATGGCTGAGTTTGTGACAGTGGCCACTGTGCAGGAGGTTCCCTCTGGTGCTTCGAAAGTGGTCTATGTACAGGGGGAGATGATTGCTATTTTCAACATCGATGGCAAGTTCTTTGCCATTGACAACACTTGCCCCCATCGCGGTGGCCCGCTGGGAGCAGGGTATTTAGATGGTACGATTGTGCGCTGTCCCCTGCACCACTGGCCCTTTGACCTGCGTACTGGTGAATCACCGGGTAGCCCCATGGATCGGGTGCTGACCTATGCGGTGCGGATTGAGGGCGACCAGGTGCAGGTGCAGGTGGAGGTGTGAGCTCTAAGCGGGGCGCCTGGACCGCTTGGCGAACGGCGCTAGGAGCCCGGCGGCCAGCCCCCAGATGAGTCCTACGGCGATCCAGCGCGCCAGTGTGGGAGCCTCTAGGGGCTGCAGCACCAGCAGTTTGAACAAGAAGGCGATGGTCCCGGCAGCGGCATAGACGCAGATCGCCGGCAGCCTGAATCTGGTACCCCGCGCCCACTGTTGCATGACTTTCGACACCGCGTGCTTGGTAAGCAGGCCAATGGCAAGCACAGCACAGAAGTTAACGAGGAACTCGGTCACTTGCGATGCTTTCCCCACACCTCCGGATTCACCAGATTGGTGGGCTTCTCTCCCTTGAGGCCGGCCAGTAAGTTGCTGGCGGCCAGGAGCGCCATCTTGTTCCTGGTCTGGACGCTGGCGCTGGCAATGTGCGGCACAATAATGCAGTTGTCCAGCGTGAGAAGCGGGTGATTGGCAGGCAGGGGCTCGGGGTCAGTGACGTCCAGGCCGGCAGCGAAGATGGTGCCGTTTTTCAGCGCCTGGTACAGAGCGTCGAGTTTCACCACCGGCCCCCTGGAAGTGTTGACCAGTACCGCGGTGGGTTTCATCATCTTGAGCTGCTTTTCGCCAATCAGGCCCCGGGTCTCGGGGAGAAGGGGGGTGTGCAAGGTGACGAAGTCGGCTTGCTTCAGCACGTCGTCCAGCGAAGGGAAGTACTCGGCGCCATACTCTTTTTCAGCTTCCGGGGAGCGCACCGCGTCGGTGTAGATGACCCGCATGCTGAAGCCCTTGGCGCGCTTGGCCATCTCGCGACCAATGCGCCCCATGCCCACAATGCCCAGGGTAGCGCCCCAGATGTCCTGGCCTAAAAGCAGCTTGGGGTCCCAGATCTTCCACTTGCCGGCGCGCACGAAGCGCTCCGCCTCGGTAATGCGCCGGGCGGCAGCCATAAGCAGGGTAAACGACAGGTCAGCGGTGGTCTCAGTGAGCACCCCTGGGGTGTTGGTCACCGGGATGCCCCGGGCGGTAGCGGCAGGTACGTCAATGTTGTCGAAGCCCACGGCGTAGTTGCTGATGATTTTCAGCTTGGGCGCGGCGTCCATCACCTGGGCGTCAATGGGACAGGTGAGGAGGGGCAATAGGCCGTCCAGATCACGCACCATCTCCAAGAGACGCTGCCGGGGCGGGGGCATGTTTCCTGGCTCCACCACCAGGTCCACATGGGGCCGGAGCGCCACCAGCCCTGCGTCGGGGATCTCGCTGGTCACATACACTTTGGGTTTCTTCATAGAAATTCAGCGCAGGAAACCGTCGACTTCAGTCGGCGGAGGAATGCGCCCTCATCACCTCCTTGATTCAAGTCTTGAGTTTGCGATAGACTTCCTTGATGAAGCTGACTGCCTGCGTCAAGCTCCAACCCACGGCTGAACAGGCGCACGCCCTGCGCCAGACGCTGGAGCGCGCCAATGCGGCGTGTAATCACATCAGCGCCTGGGCCTGGAAGCACCAGACCTTCGGGCAGTGGGCGCTGCACCGGGCACTGTACCGCAAGATTCGGGCCACGTTCCACCTGTCGGCGCAGGTGACGGTGCGAGTCCTGGCCAAAGTGGCTGACGCTTACAAGCTGGACAAGCGCAGGAAGCGCGTGTTTCTGGCCACAGGCAGCATTGCCTATGATGAGCGCATCCTGCGCTGGCACCTGATGAACAGTACCGTCTCTCTCTGGACCCTCCAGGGGCGGATGACCATGCCCTTCGTCTGCGGGGAGCGACAGCGGCAGTTGCTCGTGACCCAACAGGGGGAGAGCGACTTGGCCTATGTGGACGGTGCGTTCTACCTCTGTGCTACCTGTAATGTGGAGACGCCAGACCCGGCGGATGTGCAGGGGGTGCTCGGGTGTGACCTGGGGATTGTCAATATTCTCGCCGATTCCGACGGGAACACGTATTCTGGTGCGATGGTCAACGGTCTGCGCCATCGGCACCGCCGGCTGCGGAAGCGGTTGCAGGCCAAGGGTACCCCGTCGGCCCGCTGGCTGCTCAAGAAACGTCGGCGCAAAGAAAGGAGGTTCGCTACCGACACCAATCACCGGATTAGCAAAGCCGTGGTGGCACACGCTCAAGGCACCGGTCGCGCCCTCGCCCTGGAGGATCTGGGGGGGATTCGGGACCGGCTCACGGTTCAGAAGCGCCAGAGAGCCACCCTGTCGAGCTGGTCGTTTGGGCAATTGCGGCAATTTCTGACGTATAAGGCGCAGCGGGCTGGGGTACTGCTCTTGCTGGTGGACCCCCGCCACACCAGTCGCACCTGCCCAGTTTGTGGCGGTATCGACCAGCGCAACCGGCCAACGCAAGCGCGCTTTTGCTGTGTGTCCTGTGGCTGCTCTGGGCCAGCGGACACCATCGCGGCGGAGAATATCCGCCGGGCAGCGGTCAACCTGCCGCACGCGGGGGGGTCTCTGGTCTCGTGCCATACTCTACCTGCAAGCCGCCGGCTTTAGCTGGCGGTCGTTGACGCTGCCGCCTTCCTTTCGGGCGCCTGAGGCTGGGAAATGACCTGGATCCGCTCTGGGGCGACGCTCAGGTAGACTGTCCCCTGCATCACTTGACCCTCCCCTTGGTCTGGCACATCTACCACCACCTCTTGGCCGGCGACGTCGAGCCAGTAGCGAACCAGGCGACCTAGAAAACTATACGTCTTCACCGTGCCGCCGAGCCCGCCTGGAATGGGAGTGCGGCTCAAGGTGAATGCCTCTGGGCGAATGTTCAGCGTAATCGGGCCGGGAGCGGTGCCGCTGGGAACGGAGATCTCCTGCTGGCCGATTCTGGCCATCCAGCCCTCTGGCCGGGCGATGAGTTCGGCGCTCAGCAAGTTGGTAAGGCCCACAAAGTCGGCCACAAAGGCGGTCTGGGGGTGGTAGTACACCTCCCAGGGGGTGCCCCACTGGGCCACCTGGCCATGCTCCATAACCGCTAGATAATCGGAGAGGGCCCGCGCCTCCTCCTGGTCGTGGGTGACGTAGATGGCGGTAATGCCCAGCTGGCGCTGGATGGCACGCAGCTCGGTGCGGATCGCCAGACGCAATTTGGCATCCAGGTTGCTCAGCGGCTCATCGAGGAGGAGGACCTGGGGCTCCATCACGAGCGCCCGTGCCAGCGCCACCCGCTGCTGCTGCCCGCCAGAGAGCCGCGCTGGGAGCCGGTCTTCCAGGCCAGTCAAGCCCACCAGCTCCAGTACCCGGCCAGCCCGCTGCCGCTGTGCTGGGTTCGGGAGCCGCCGCAGCCTGAGGCCGTAGGTGACGTTCTCCCACACGGTCATGTGGGGGAAGAGGGCATAGTCCTGGAACACCATGGTGGCGCCGCGGACGTGGGAAGGTACCTGATTCACCAGGCGGTCGCCGATGTAGATCTCTCCCACATCTGGCTCGAAGAAGCCGGCAATGAGCCGCAAAGTGGTGGTCTTGCCGCAGCCCGATGGCCCCAGCAGCGTGGTGAAACTCCCTTGGGGGACCTCGAGGCTCACCTTCTCCACAGCTTTAGCCCGGCCAAAGGACTTGGTCACACCTACCAGGCGGACGCTGGCGCTCATGTGAAGACCCGCAGCTGGCGGCCCAGGGCAAGCCGCGCCAGGCCGAAGCAGCCCAAGGTGAGGAAGAGCAAGAGCGAGGTCAGCGCCGATGCTACCCCGTACTCGCCGCTGTTGACCCGGTCCAGGATGATCACCGTCGTCACCCGCCACTGGGGGGTCACTAAGAAGATGGCGACGCTCAACGTGGTAATGGCGCGCACAAACGCCACCACAAACGAGGAGATAAATGCTGGCTTGAGCAGAGGGGCGTCGACGTCCCAGAACGCCCGCAAGCTGGAGGCCCCCAAATTGTGGGCGGCCTGTTCCAGGTGGCGTTCAATCTGGGCGAACCCGGCCAGTCCTGCCTGATACCCCAGAGGGACATTCCAGAACACAAACGCCAGGACAATAATTGCCGCAGTACCGTAAAGCTCAAACGGCTCGCCACCAAAAGCAATCCGGTAGCCCAGCCCCAGGAAGATGCCTGGGATCGCTGCTGGGAGGATCGCCAGGAAGTCCATCAGCCCTCGCCCCAGAAAGCGCTGGCGGGCAGTGAGGTACGCCGCCAGCAGCGCCACTCCAGTGGCGATGACGCCGGTGAACAGGGCAAAAACCAGGCTGTTGCGTACTTCGTTCCAGCTGCCCATGGCCAGTATCCAGTGCCGCAGGTCCAGCTGCCAGGTCCGCCCCCAGGAGCGCACCAGGCTGCTGCTGAGAATAGCGCCATACACTGAGAGCACCAAGAGCGACACCACCAGGCAGCAGCCAAAAAGCCCCCAGCGCACTAGCGCCGGGGTGGGCGGCGCCGGGAGCTGGCTGCCCTTGCCACCAATGGTGGTGTAGAGCCGGCGGCTCACCCAGAAGCGCTGCAGGAAAAAGAGCACCAGCGCCGGCACAATCAGCGCTGAAGCCAGGACTGCCGCATTCGGCAGCGCATTGGCACTGGCGGCATCGCTCACCAGCGAGTCGTAGGCCTCAGTAGCCAGCAGCGGGAAATTGAACTTCGTCAGGATCAGCGGATTGCCAAAGTCTGCCAAGATATAAATCGCCACCAGGAGCCCTGCTCCCGCCACCCCCGGGCGGGCCAGGGGGAAAGTGACAGTCCAGAACACCCAGCCTGGCGCTGCCCCCAGGTTGCGTGCCGCATACTCCAGGCTCTGAGGAATAGCCCGCAGCACCCCGCTGATCACCAGGAAGGCCAGGGGGAAGAAGGCAGCAGTTTCTACCGCCCACAGTGGCCAGCCCCCGAACCCCAGCCAGTCCCAGTTCATGAGGCTCAGCCGCCGGTCCACCAGGTGCAGCGTCTTGTTCAGCAAGGTGTTCGTATAAAACCCATTAGGTCCAAAGAGCAAGTAGCGGTAGGCATACGACACCATAAACGGCGGCGAGAAGAGGGGCAAAATAGCGATAATACTGAAGAAACCCCGCCAGGGCACATTGGTGCGGGTCACCGCATAGGCCATCAGAAAACCTACAGTGGTAGCTGTCCCGGTAGCCAGGGCAGTCATGATCAAGGTGTTGACTGTAGCACTGATCCAGCGCGGGTTGTGCCACAATCCGGCATAGTGCGCCAGGGAAGGAAAGCGCAGCGCCGCCGCCACCGGGTACACCAGGAACAAAGCAAGCCCCAGCCCCACTGCCAGCGCCGCCAGCGCTA
>JACQHA010000376.1 GCA_016199255.1 Deinococcus sp. | reverse complement strand
GCACATCAAGGCGCGCATCCCCCGGCTGTGCCAGAACAAAAGGTCTTCGGTGTTGCCCACGTGAATGCCGGCTGCCACCCCGTGCCGCTGGCAGGCGGCCACCACCGCGTCGCCGCCGGCCACCATTTTCTTGTGGCGCAGCTCCCCAGGCACGCCCAGGGAGATGGACAGGTCGTTTGGGCCAATCAGCGCCACATCCACCCCCGGCACGCTCAGCAGGTCATCGAGGTTATCCAGGGCCAGCTTGGTCTCGATCTGGATAATCACCAGGCTGTGGGCGTTCAAATGGGCAATAGTCTCTGGCACCGTCACCGCTTCGTAGTCGGTGTGCACCGGCCGCACCCCCCAGCCCCGGCGGCCCACCGGGGGGTATTTCACGCTGTTCACAATGCGCTCCACCTGCGGCCTGGTCTCCACCCGGGGCACCATCAGCCCCTGGGCGCCGGCATCCAGGGTGCGGGCAATTAAGTGATACTCGGTGTCGGTGACCCGCACCAGGGGCGTGAGGCCCCAGTCAGCAGCCGAGCGGATAATGGCTGAATCGGACTCGAAGCTGTGGGTGGAGTTTTCGTTATCAATAATGATAAAGTCGAACCCCGCCGCGGCTAACAAGCGCCCCAGCTCTGGCGAGGTGAACTCGCTCACCATGGTGCCAATGGCGCTGCCGCCATTCTTGAGAATCTGCTTGGTCTTGTTGGGTTTCATGAGCTCCTCTCCTCCTCGGTGACGTCTGCCAGCTCTCCGCCGGTGACCTGGGCCAATGTCCGGGAGGCGATGCCGAATACTGCCGTGCCAGTGCCGGCCGCGGCAAACACCTGGGGGTGGTCCAGCAGGTGCTGGTCGATAAAGGTGCGCAGCCGCCGGGGGTGTGCTACAGGTGGCACACCGCCAATGGCATAGCCGGTCCATTCCTTGGCCAATCTAGCGTCCGCCTGCGCTACTGCCTGGGCGCCGCACAGCCGGGCCAGTTTCGCCACATCCACCCGCCGGTCGCCGGAGCACAATACCAGCACCGGCTGGCCATCGGCGGCGAACACCAGCGACTTGACAATGCACGCCACCTGAGTCCCAAGTGCCGCTGCTGCCTGCTGAGCAGTTTGGGTGCCCTGGGGAAACTGCCTGATCTCTACCTCCACGCCTTGCTCTTTGAGGTAGCGGCGCACCTGCTCAGTTGCCTCCTGGGCCACTGATCCCTCCCTTAGACCCCGGGTGATTGTACTGCTACTTTCGCTTACTTTGGGGCAAGTACCCGCGCAAAGTGCTGCGCACTTCCTCCACGGTGATGAACGCGTCAGGATCTTCCTGGTTGATGGCCTTCATCAGTGCCGGCAGGCGCTTGCGGGGGATGAGCACCAGCAGAATCTTCACTGCCCCCTGGCGCCCTTCGCCCTGCACCTCGGTGACGCCGTAGCCCGCGGCGCGCAGTGCGTCGGCCATGGCGTCGCCTTTCGTAAGGGAGATGATGCGCACTGTCTGGTAGCCCAGGGCCATCCAGCCTTCAATGGTGATGCCCACTAGGTTGCCGGTGGCGAAGCCGGCGGCGTAGCCTGCCACGTTCCAGAGGTTGTCCAATTGGGTAATCACCCGGCTAATAGCCAGCACAAACACCGTGGCCTCCACCAGACCCAGGGCGGCGGCCACGTACTTCTGGCCGCGCACGGCCAAAATGGTGCGCACGGTGCCAATGGACACGTCGATGATCCGGAAGGAGAAAATGGTGAGAGCGCCAAGCAAGGGTTCCATGGTGGCACTATATTATCGCCTCTCCGGCTAGTTCTTCTTGGCCACCTCGGCTTTAATGGCCTCCAGCTCCTGGTAGCTGGTGATGATGCGGCCGGTGACGCTGTTGGCTTCGCTGGACGCCAGCCAGACAATGGCCTCGGCCGGGCGCTCGGGAGCAACGAGCTGTCCCTGCCGATAGAAGCCCATGAACATCTCGTGCAGCTCTGACCCCAGCCCCTCAGCGCCGGCGGCGCGCAGCTCCGCCTGCATCTGGGTGTCCACCACGCCCGGGTAGAAGCAGTTCACCTGCACATGGGGCTTGCTCTCTACTGCCAGGATGCGGGTCATGTGATCCAGCGCCGCCTTGGAAATGCAGTACAGGCCCAGCCGGGGCAGGGCGCGCACTGCCGCGCCGCTGGAGATATTAATAATCTTCCCCCGGCGGCGCTCCAGCATGTCAGGCAGCGCTGCTCGAGCACACAGCCAGGCGCCGATCACGTTAACATCCATGACCCGCCGCCACTCTGCCATGCTCACTTCCGCCAAAGTAGCGGGCAGACCGATGACGGCGGCGTTATTGACCAGGATGTCCACGTGGTCCAGTTCCCGCCTGACGCGCTCAAAGGCAGCGGTCACCTCTGCCTCGCTGCCTACGTTGGCCACTACTGCCAGGGAAGTGCCGCCCTGCTCGGTGATCTCGTCTACGGTCTGCTCCACTTCAGCGGCAGTGCGGGCCATCACCGCCACCTGGGCGCCCTCGCGCGCCAGCGCCAACGCCGTGGCCCGGCCGATTCCCCTGCTACCGCCGGTGACCAGGGCAGTTCTGCCTTTCAGCTTCGGCGTCGCCATGTGGTCCTCCTCATGGGCACGCTCCCTGACCACAGAGTAGCCTGCCGCCAGTAGAGGTGGCAACCGCCTGGGGAGTATATCTTGAAGGGCGGAGGTAGATGTGAAAGCTCCCATTGCCCATGCTGAGCAGCTCTCAGTGGCCCAGGTAGCGGCGCTGATTGATCACACGCTCTTAAAGCCGGTGGCCACTCCAGGAGACATCAAGCAACTGTGCCAGGAAGCGCGGCAGCATGCCTTTGCCACAGTGTGCGTCAACTCCTCTTATGTGCCGCTGGCCCGGCAGGAGCTGGCTGGCTCGGGGGTGGGGGTATGCACGGTGGTGGGTTTCCCGCTGGGGGTCTGTGCCACGCACGCCAAAGTGGCGGAGGCCACCTGGGCAGTGGCCCAGGGCGCCCAGGAAGTAGACATGGTGGTGCACCTGGGGCTGGCCAAAGCTGGCGACTGGAAAGGCGTGGCGGCCGATATAGCCGGGGTGCGCCGCTCCATTGGGAAAGCGCTGCTCAAAGTGATTATCGAAATCTGTTACTTGAGCGATGAGGAAAAGGTGCAGGCCTGCCGGGCGGCAGCCCGAGCTGAGGCAGACTTTGTCAAGACCTCTACTGGCTTCGCCATCGCCGGGGCTACCGTGGCCGATGTGGCGCTCATGCGCCAGACAGTAGGAAAGAAACTAGGCGTCAAGGCCGCTGGCGGCGTGTCCAGCTGGCAGGAGGCCATAGCCATGATCCAGGCCGGGGCTACGCGCCTGGGCACCTCGCGCGGGGTGCAGATCCTGGCCGGCAGGCCAGGCGGCGCTCCTGCTCAGAAACCGGGTAAAGGCAGCTACTAGCTTTGCCCCAGGCGCCGATCAAGCGCCTGCAAATAGGCCCGGATGTGCCGGGCGTTCATGCCTAGATCACCCTTACCTACCCGCGAGGCGCTGCGCACATTCACCCGGACACCGGCGCTGCCCTGTTCCAGGGTAATAGTGACGTCATCAATGAAACCGAAGACGGGGATGTGGACCAGAGCAGTAATCTGCCCGTCAGCCTGGTCTGCTGAAACCAGCTCCCAGATGCGCAGGGCAGACACAGCTTCCTGCGCTGCCTGGAACACGGTGGCATAATCGCGGGCATAGACCCTGGTGCGCAGGGCGGGGTTTTTCGCGTTAGGGCTGGTCTGGGCGACGTTCTTTACTAGCCCTTCAGGACCGGCAAAGAGGACTATGCCCAGTACGGCAACGACCACTGCTACGATCCACCACATGCCTATCCCCCTTCTACCATACGCACCGCCGGGCTGGCACGTGCCAGCCCGGCAGGACAGGGTGTTGTTCAGCACTAGAGGATGATGAGGATGACCAACGGCACCTCGGTGGAAATGTCCCTGTCGCCATCGGGTGTGAGCACCCTCCATCCAGTCTGAGTAATGGGGATTTCGTCTGGGAGGAGTCCTCTGTCAGCCCAGAGGGCACGCAGTGCGTCAGCAATAGGCATAGGTCCACCTGTGAAGATCACTCCAGTCTGCGTCACAAACAGGATCGGGGCGCCGCCAATGCCGGTGAGGTTGGGGCCACCACGGGTGAAATCAAAGAGACGGGGCAGGGGGCCATCGAAGGACGCGATGAAGAAGAAACACCCTTCGGCTGGGATCCCACCCCTTGGCATAGGTGGCTCACTGAACGGGACACCCTCGCAGGTTGCTAGGGCAGGCTCCTCAGTGTCGTCGGCTGGGAGGGGGATGCGGTAGCTGGTGGAGTTGATAGTAGCTCCATCGGTGATGGCGATTGGTGGTCCTCCTCTGAAAGGTGAGCCAGGGCCCCCAAATGCGGCGACGCCAGGAACGGCGCCAATGTCGATCAAGACCGTGCTGCCCCCGACCGCCAGCTCGGTCGGTCCTCCCCCCGGGCAGCCGGTGGCGATGAGGGTGATCCCCGCCAACAGTAAGGTCAATACCCCAATGGAACGCATAGGCCTCCTTTTCCCGCGCTTCCCTTCACCAGAAGTGAGTACAGGGTACGGGGGTGAGCGCTGGCTTGTCAAGGAGCACCGATTGAGCCGCGCTGTGAAATGAGTCGTCTGGGAGCGAGGAGAGCGATGCCTACTAGATTTACGGAGTAATGGGTATTGCTGTGTAAAGGGCGATGTCGCCTCGCAGCATCTTGCCTGCTTGGCCAGCCAGGCGCAGGTACCAGTCGCTGGGCAGCACATAGCCGTCAATATTCAGCGGCAGGAAGGTGCCCTGGGCTGGCAGCTCGGCTGGCGTGGGCGCTAGCTTGTACATGGCCGTACCTTCGTCGACTTCGTCGAACATGGCACCATAGATCATGGCAGCGCCGGCGGAGAGGGCGTTATATACCTGCCGCCAGTAGAACCGGCCACCGTTCCGCGGGATCTGGTTGAGCGGCCCGCCAGTCAGGTTATGCCAGGAGAAGCCGGGAAAGACTACGGGCATGTACTCGGGGCCCTGGGCCCTGGCCTCGGCTAAGTCGGGGACGATTTGATTGCGCTGGAAGTCATTGGCGCCAGCCTCGTCGCCGTAGCGTCCCACTGACCAGGGGCTGATAATGTCGAACGAGCGATAGACAGCGGCCCAGGCTGGATCAGACTGGGAATCGCCAGTGAGTGTCCGCCAGTGAGTAGGTACCCCGCCTATAAGGGTCACACGGTATTGTGGGGCGGCGTCGCGCTGGAAGTAGGCAATCAACTCCCTGGCTTGGGCTGGCGTGCCTGGCCGGTCAGTGAACCCCAGGCCCCAGATGGCCAGCACCGGCTTGCCTCGGTGCCGCAGGTAGCGGGGGCTCTCCGTAATGCGCAAGACGTCCACCAGATAGGTCCAGTCGCGCTTGAGGTCGGCCACCAGCGTGCTGGGATTATGGCCACTGATGTCGTACATAATGGCAAACACTCGCCCCAAGGCCTCGGCGCCGGCCCGCACGTTCTCGGTCACCTGGTTGCGAAAGGAGAACAAGGCGGGAGTGGACAGCTCGGAGGAGAACCGCTGCAGCATAATGCCGTCCAGGTCGTAGTCTTTCATCCACTGGAAGTGCCGGAGCACGGTCTGCCGCTGGTAGGCAGAGTAGAGCGGTGCCGGGCTGCCGTCAGGGCGGGTGAAATGGGTGGGACACCATTCTGCAACGTCTAGCTCCGAAGTATCTGGCCACAGGTCGAAGTTGGCGCTGGCGGCGTCAGGCGTGGCGCTTTGGAACCAGTGGAACCAGCTGTTGAGTGGCGAACCATCTCCTGGACAGGCGAACCAGCCCTGGTAGCCCATCAGCAGCTTGCGGTCCAGGGTGGTGGCGTCTACCACTGGCCGCTGGCCAGGAGTAGAGGGCGTGGAGATAGTTCCACTACTGGGAGCGGCCAGCAGGCAGCCGCTCAGGATCGCTAGGAGACACCAGCTGGTTAGTAACAGGCAGCCTGGCCGTGGCATCTCACCCCCGGTGCATACTCAATTGAGTCTAGCAGCTTCCTGGCTGCGCTGGGCGAAGATGGCCTGAGCCTGGCGGTAGCGAGGAATGGCTTCGGCCATTTCCGTTGCTAGCAGCTCAGCGCTCAGAAACTCTGTCTCTAAGAAGTCAATTTGCCCCAGGGCCAGGTCAATAGGGAGTTCGTAGGGCACAGTGCCAATGCCAGGGTGAAGGAAGGTGTAAGGTGCCGGCCAGGCAGTGGCATGGGCGAAGCCGGTGACTGCTCCCTGGGCCTTGGCCCACTGGGCAATGGGCAGGGTGTAGAGCCGGCGCGGGAAGTCAATGCTCCGCAGGTTCAGGGGAATGAAGTGGCCCATGAGGTCAGAGGGGAAAGCGGAAACTTCCAGGTCATAGTGCAGAATCCGGTTGGAGGTGGAGCTGGGCCAGTCGGCGCCGGTGAAGTAGGTGACATCGGTGTTGTAGCCATCGCCCCACACCAGCGCCGAGCCCACATTGAGGTCTGCCTCGCCCATAAGTGCCAGCATCTGGTCCGGGGTGCGGTTGCCGCCGCAGCCGTTGCTGTGGAAATGGGTGTCGCCAGACCACCAGCCTCCTCCAGAAATGGGCTGGGCTGGTGCAGCTGTGGTGCTGGAGTGCTGGCCTGGAGCCTCTGTGGTGATCTTCAGGGCTATATCGGTGGTGAAGGCAGGCACCGGCAATGTCTGCAATCCGGCGGAGACGTTCTGGGTGCCCAGCACCTCGCCAGTGGCCGGGCTGATCCAGGTTGCCGTGCCGCCGGCCAGCAGGTCTACAGTGACGGTGATGCCGGAGGCGGGATTGCTATGGTCAGTGTAGGCGTGCAGGTAGGCAGCGTAGGCGCTGGGAGAACGTAGAGCGGAGCCCCGCACCAGGGCAGGGTTGGATACGGCTAGTGGTACCATGCTGGCCCGGAGGTCGAAGCCGCGGGTGAAGTCCTGGAGGATCCGCAAGTAGGCGCGCTCCTCTGGCCCCAGGTAGATGTTGCTGGCCACGCCGCCTTGATAGTCCTTGGCGAAACTCGAGTTCCAGAATATGAACACCCCTTCATTGAAGAATGCCGTCCAGCTGCGCAGCCGCAGGCGCAGTGCTGAGCGGGGGTCCCAGTTCTGCTCGGAGTTGCCCTGTTCTCCAAAGATCACCGGCTTGCCAAAGCTCCGCCAGTGGTTGATCTGTTCCTGGGTCACCAGATCAGACGCCAACTCATCTTCCTTCTGATACCAGTGGGGTGAGGTGATGTCGATCACTGCTAAATCCGGGCGCTGCCAGCTGGTGCTGATGGGGTGTTGATAGGGATCAATGCGGCGCAGGTATTGCCCGATCTGGGTGTACCAGTCGTCACTAATGGTGCTGGGTGGGTTGGGGAATTCGTTCATCAGCTCCCAGAAATCCACATAGGCGCTGTAGCGGTCTACCACGTACTGCACGTAGCGCTGCACTGCCACCATCTTGGCCGGGTCCGCGGCGTCGTTGGGGAAAGGCGGCTGGAAGCCAAAGATCACCATATAGGTGCGGAAACCGTGCTGGCGGAGCTTTTGTACCAGCTCATCGCCCCACAGGCCTGCTTGCACTTTGTAGACGTTGCCGGTGGGGTCAATGGTCTCATAGAGGCCAAAAGCGCAATTATCCACGCTCCAGCGGAACAGGTTGACCCCGGCGGCACTGTACGCTCCCAGGTAGGTGTCAATGTCGGTAGTCCAGCCATATTCTGGGATGGCGTGCCCCCGGAATTCCCCGTCGAATCCCCAGTTGTCCAGTGGGGAGCCGGAGTGGTCAACGTCCTGGACGCAATCGCCGATACCCAGGGGATAGTAGGGCGCGCCACTGTCAAACATCCAGCGGAAGGAGTTAGTGGGATTGGGCCTGACGAATCCTGGCCAGTCAGAATCCACCACCGTGAAGCTGCCGGTGGAGTCAACGGCCTGGGTGCCATTGGTCAAAGTCGCCTGCCAGGACCAGGTTCCGGTTTCTGATGGGGCAAAGCGCGTCTTCCAGGTGTCAGGGCCATAGTAGAAGCCGCCGATGGTCACCTGCTTACCTGTGGGCGAGGTGAGGGTCATGGTCAATTGGACCTGCTCCCAGGGGTTGCGGTAGCCGGCGCTACTCCAGGTGAAGGTCTGCTCAAAAATACCGTAGCGAGGCACTGTCGGAGAACTGGGCGTCGTGGTGCCGGCTGGAATAGATTGCGCGCTGGTTCCGCTGCTGCAAAGGGCCAGCAGCACGGATATAAGCATGAGACGGCTCAAGAGCGAAGGGAGGAACATCGTGATCTCCTAATAGACACTAAGCGGTGTCATACGGGACATAAGCACCTAATGCTACTGGTATAGCGGTGAGCTGTTAAGGATGGTAAGTTCTAACCCAGCAACTGCCCTACGCCCTCTGGCGGACCAAGCCTTGGCCGGCTGCCAGATGGCATGGTAGGATCAGCGGGCATATACCAGAGGGGAAAGGAGTCGCCGTGAAGCGTAGACTGGTACGAGACGTGATGTCCAAGGAGGTAGTGACCGCTTCGCCTGATACCACGCTGCCCGACGCCCATGCCCTCTTGAAGCAGCGGGGCATCCGCCGGCTGCCGGTGGTGGATAGGGGGAAGCTGGTGGGGATTGTGACGCTGGGCGATATTAGAGAGGCGTCACCTTCTGATGCCACGTCGCTCTCGATCTACGAGGTACACTACCTGCTCTCGAAGCTGAAGGTGCGGGAGATCATGACCAAAGCTCCCATTACCGTCACCACCAGTGACACCATCCGCGAGGCGGCACAGGTCATGCTGGAACACAAAATCGCTGGCCTGCCGGTTATGGAGGGTGGCAAGCTGGCGGGGATCATCACCGAGTCAGATCTCTTCCGGGCTCTGGTGGAGGAGCCTGAGGAAGATTAGCGCCGTCCCCCAGGATGATCAGTCAGGAACAACAGGCCCAGCGCCGCCACAATCGCCGCAGCAGGCAACAATCCGCGCTCGCCAGTAATCACAGTGGCCAGGGCCAGTAAGACGCTCCCGGTGGTCACGAGCCGGCCGGTGAGGGAGCGGCGGGGCGCTGGGCTGGCTGGGCTACTTGCACGAAATGAGGTCACATTACCTATTTCTCCCCAAAGCCGGCATGGGGGTCACCTGGGCTCCAGGTGGCCGGGGGAGGTCCTCCGCCTAAGGAGATAACACTCCGGGACTGATGGGCCGCTGACACACTGGCTTCTGGCCGGGGTTTACACCGTGGAGGGCGGCTCGCGGAAGAAGTCGGCGTCTAGGTTAGGCCCTGGGCCACCGATGGTAGTGAGCCCCGTGGTGTTCAGGTCCAGCACCCCAAGCCGGGAGGTGGCTCTGGGTCCTAGCTCCACCAGCACCGTATGGCTATCGAGCCGGATCAGGCTGAGCAGGGGCTGGCCGGTGGCAAATATGGCCAGAGGCAGGACGGCATCATCGCCCATGAACTTGCCGTTAAGGGCAAAGACGCTGTCCACGCCGTTCTCATCAGACACGTAGGCCAAGGTCATGCCCCCAGTCAAGAACGCCGGGCTGTGCAAATGAAACGGCCCCTGCACCAGGTTCTGGAAGATGGGGACGGCTACCCCCACCACGTACAGCCCGTCCACCCCTTCCGAGGAGTTCACATAGGCCAGCCGGCTGCCGTCGGAGAACCAGGTGATGTCGCGCTTGCGGCCGCCGTCGCTGGTCAGCACCCGCTTCTCGCTAATAGTCAGCCCCCCGGTGCCAAACCCCACTGGCTGCAGGGTCACTACCACAATCTCCGAGTTCTGGCCGCTTACGTCCCACTGCACGTAAGCCAGGGTCAGGCCATTAGGCGACCAGCGAGCGCCGGTACTGG
>JACQHA010000372.1 GCA_016199255.1 Deinococcus sp. | reverse complement strand
TTGGCGCCGTGGCGGATAATACCGCCGTGCTCCTGGGCGGTGCCGGGCATGAAGCCGGTGACATCTACAAAGGTCACCAGCGGGATATTGAAGGCGTCACAGGTGCGGATGAAGCGCGCCGCCTTATTAGCAGCATCAATGGTAATGGTGCCTGCCAGGATCCGGGGCTGGTTGGCCACGATTCCCACTGGGCGGCCGGCTAATCTCGCCAGGCCAGTGATGATGTTGCGGGCAAAGAGGGCGTGTACCTCTAGGAAGTCGCCATCGTCCACCACTGAGCGGATCACTTCGTCCATGGGATAGGCCCGCTTCTGGTCGGGGTGGACGATTTCTAAGAGGCGCTGCTCGCTGCGGCTAATGGGGTCAGTGCAGGGCACTACTGGCGGCTTCTCCCGGGCATTCTGGGGGAGAAAGCCAAACAAGCGCCGCACCAGGGCCAGCGCTTCTGAATCGCTGCCCGCCAGGAAATGAGCCACGCCGCTTTTCCGGTTATGCACCCCGGCGCCTCCCAGGTCTTCAAAGGTCACCTCCTCGCCGGTGACGGCTTTGACCACGTCGGGGCCAGTGATGAACATGTAGCTGGTGTGGTCCACCATAATGGTGAAGTCAGTAATCGCTGGGCTGTACACTGCCCCACCAGCACAGGGGCCCATGATCACTGAAAGCTGCGGCACCACGCCGGAATAGATAGCGTTGCGATAGAACACCTGGCCGTAGCCGGAGAGGCTATCTACCCCTTCCTGGATCCGGGCGCCAGCGGAGTCGTTGAGGCCAATAATGGGGCAGCCAGTATGCACTGCCAGGTCCATGATCTGGCAGATTTTAGCGGCGTGCCTCTCGCCCAGGCTGCCACCCATGACGGTGAAGTCCTGGGAGAACACAAACACCTGCCGGCCGTCAATCTTGCCGTAGCCGGTCACCACTCCTTCGCCCGGGGCGTCTACTCCCTCCATCATGCCCTCATTGCGGTGCTCCACAAACACCCCGGTTTCCACAAAGCTGCCCGGGTCCAGGAGGGCTTGCAGGCGCTCCCGGGCTGTGAGTTTGCCCTTTCTATGCTGGTCTTCGATGCGCTCTGCCCCGCCTCCGGACTCTACTTTCTTGCGCCGTTCCTCCATCTCGGCGGTGAGTTCCTGCATCCATTGCACCGTGTCGTCGGATTTCTTCTCTGTGGCCACGAATTGATGATACTCTGGCTCTTGGTGCCGGGCATACCCGGCCTGGCTTGCAGCTCGTGAGCCGGCTGGCTATGCTGGCAACACCGGGGTGACATGGGGACAGTACCGCTGCTGATTCTTGCCGGGGCCTACGCCCTGGGCTCTTTGCCCCTGGGCTGGCTGCTGGTGAAGCTGGTGAAGCGCCTCGACGCCCGCGACTATGCCAGCCACAATATTGGCATTGAGCAGACTCTGCGGGTACTAGGCCCGGTAGCGGCGGCAGCATCGCTGCTGGACGCTCTCAAAGGCGCGGCTAGTCTGGTGATTGCCTGGCGGGTCTCTCCTGGAGCACTCGCCCTGGCCCTGGCCGGCATTGGCGTGTACCTGGGCCACCTCTATCCCGTGGCCCTGGACCTGCCCTGGCGCTGGCGGCGCCACACCCGGGGCCGGGGCAGCACCCTTTTACTCGGGGTGCTCCTGGGCCTGGGAGTCGCAGGCGAGGTGCCCTGGTGGGTGGTGCTGCCGCCGCCGCTGCTCTGGCTGGGGGTGACACTTTCCAGCCGCTACCCCACCCTGGGGTTCGCTGCAGCGCTTGTTACCTCAGTGCTGCTCTCCCTCTTAGGAGGCCTGCCCTTCCCCTACGTGCTGCTCACCAGCGTGGTGACGGCGCTGGCGCTCTGGCGCAGCAAGGAGAATATTGGCCGGATGCTGGATGGGGTGGAGGTGCGGCTGGGCAGCCCGGCGCCGGTGGCCGGGCTCGATGATGAGATCGCCTGCGCTTTTCTGGTTCACGCCTTGACCCCCGACGACTGGTGGCAGGCGAACCGCTTCGCCTGGCTGCACATCCTGTATCGCTGGCGTCTCTTACCCCTGGGGCTGGTCAAACGCCTGGTGGCTGGCATGCGCCCCATGAAGATGGACGAGCTAACCGGGATTGTCACCCGGGACGGGCACAAGGTCCGGGTCTACCTGCTCGGTGCCCCGTTCTTGCCAGATCAGATCCGCAGCCAGCCTGAGCTGGCGGTGCAGCGCGCCATCCAGGCCGCCTGGCTCACAAAAGAGCTGGGAGCCGACACCCTGGGCCTGGGCGCTTTCTGGTCCACTGTGGGCAACAAGGGCCTGGACGTGCAGGCCCAGGCGCCGGTGCACGTCACCAACGGCGGCGCCTACACTGCCGGCACCGTCAAGGTGGCCATTCCCCAGATCCTGGAGCAGTTCCGCGCCCAGGGCCGTTCCCTTTCCCAAGCGGTGGCGGCAGTGGTGGGCGCCAACGGGGTGGTAGGGTTCGGCATCTGCCGCACTGTGGCGCCAGTAGTGCGCAAGCTCTACTTGGTGGGGCACGGCGACGTGCATAAAATGGACCGCTCCCGGGAAACCCTGGCCCGGGCCAATCCCTCTACGGAAATTGTGGCCACCACTGACCTGGCGGTGCTCCAGGAAGCAGACCTGATTTTCACCGCCACTTCTGATCCTGATCCGGTGGTGTATCCCCAGCATGTGAAGCCTGGCACCTGGATCTATGACCTGGGCCGCCCGGCGGACGTGCACCCCAGCGTGCTGCAAATGAGCGGGGTGCGGGTCATCCCCGGTGGAGTGGTGCGGCCGCCGGGCCAGCTGCGGGGCCGGCTGGACATTCACTTCGGCAATGGCTACCTGCCCGCTTGCCTGGCGGAGACCATTATTATGGCGGTGACCCGGGCTTATGAGCGGGCCAGCCTGGGCCCCAGCACCAAGAGCGAGAACATCGACTTTTACGTGGAGCAGGCCGAGCGCCTAGGGTTCACTGTGGCCCAGGAAATCCCCACCCCGCCCCTCATCAATGGCGCCCCTCCGGCCAGCGCCGCCCCGCCGCCCTAGGGGCGTACAATAAGGGCCAATGGAGCGCCCGTTGTCTGCTATAGAGAGCTCTCTGGCGCTAGCACCCGAGCGCCGCGCTCGATTGAAGCGCCGTGCCGCCCTGGCCTCGGTGTTCACGGCTGCTGGGCTTTTAGTGGTGAAGGTGGTGGCGGCAGCGCTCACTGGCAGCCTGGCGGTGCTCTCTGAGGCAGCCAATTCTGGCCTGGATGTAGTCTCCTCCTCGATTGCCGCAGTGCTCATCAAACTGTCCGATGAGCCAGCAGACGCCGAGCACCCCTATGGACACGGCAAGCTGGAGTCGTTATCGGGGCTGATCCAGTCCGCCATTATCCTGGTGACTGCTGGCAGCATCCTGACCTTGGCCACGCGGCGCTTCCTCTCTGGCACGCTCCCTAGCCAGCCCGACGCCGGCATGGTGGTGATGCTACTCTCCATGGCAGTGAGCCTGGGCATCTCCCGCTACCTGGAGCAGCAGGCGCGGCGCACCAGCTCCCCTGCCCTGGCAGCTGACGCAGTGCACTTTCGCATGGATCTGCTCACTGGGCTGGCGGCGCTTTTAGCCCTGGCCGGGGTGCGCCTCACGGGCCACACCTGGCCAGATGCGCTGGGCGCTTTGATCATTGTGATGTACATCGTGTTCCAGGTGTGGGGGGTGGCGCGGCGGGCGGTAATGGACCTGATTGATACCGCGCTGCCCCAGCAGTTCCAGGCGGAAGTGGACAGCATCATCAGCCAGTTCGTGCAGGATCACCACCCCGACACCCAGGAATGGCACCGGGTGCGCACCCGCCGGGCTGGCTCCCAGATCATGATGGATCTGCACCTTTTGATGCAGCCCGACCTGCCAGTGTCCCAGGCCCATGCCCTTTCTGACCGGCTGGTGGCGCAGCTCAAGGCCCGCTTCCCAGGCGCCCACGTGCTGATTCATTTGGAGCCGGCGGACCACCACCACGGCGCCAGCGGCCGCCCAGGGT
>JACQHA010000364.1 GCA_016199255.1 Deinococcus sp. | reverse complement strand
CGGCGCCAATGCTCTGGGCATGCCGGCCCAGCTGGGCGGCAATGTCGCTCCCCGGCGTCCCCACGTGGACTATTACCGGCACCTGTCCCCCCACCTCCTCGACAAAGATCTCGGCAACGCGCTGGCGCTCGCTAGACTCCATCAGCATCGCCTCGCCGCTAGAGCCACACACAAAGAGGCCGTGGACGCCAGCAGCCAGGAGATGCCTGACCAGCCGCTTGATCAGCAGGGGACTCACCTGCCCGTCGGCATCAAAAGGAGTGAGAGTGGCCGGGACAATGCCCCTGATCTCGCCCATACCTATCTCCTGCCAGCAGGAGCAGTATACCGTAACACGCTGGGGAGGTAGGGGGTTGGTGTGCAGTCCCAAACTTATCATAGAGACTACAGCGCCGGGAGGCCAGCGCTCACGCCGATCTGTAGATTCATACGCCCGAGCTATTATTATTGTGGATCATAGCTGAAAGACTGAGGAGGGCCTCATGCGTAACCTTCTTTTATTGATCTTCCTTCTGGGGTGGCTGGTGCTCCCGCCTGGTCACACCATCGCTCAGGAGGCGACATCAATCCTGGCAATCAATGGGGTGGACTTTGTGCTGGTGCCGGCGGGGCCGTTCACGATGGGGTCGGACACAGGGAGTGCCGACGAGCGCCCGGTGCACACGGTAACGCTGCCAGACTACTACATTATGCGCACCGAGGTGACGATTGCCCAGTATGACCAGTTGGTGCAGGCCACAGGCCGGTCGCGGCCTAACACCTCTGGCCGTGGTCCTACCCATCCGGTGAGGTGGGTTGATGTGAGCGATGCCACCGCCTACTGCACCTGGCTAGGGCAGGGGGGGGCCTTTACCACCCGGCTGCCCACCGAGGCCGAGTGGGAGAAGGCAGCGCGGGGGACCGACGGGCGGGTGTACCCGTGGGGGAACCTGATTGACCGCTCGCGAGCGAACTATGGCGCAGAGGGCGAGTGTTGCAGCGGTGACGCCAGTGATGGGTATGCCGACACGGCCCCAGTGGGCTCCTTCCCCAGTGGGGCGAGTCCATATGGGGCGCTGGACCTGGCGGGGAATGTGTGGGAATGGACGAGCAGCCTGCATTGGCCTTACCCATATGTGGCCACGGATGGGCGGGAGAATTCCAGTGCGTCGGGGGACCGCGTCCTCCGCGGCGGGTCGTTCTACAATAGTGCTTCTAATGTCCGTTCCGCTCTCCGCAGCTTCGCTCGCCCCGCGTGGCGGAACAACGGCGTCGGCTTCCGCTGTGTCGCTCTGGAGTCACAGTGATGATCCCAGTGGCGCAACCCGATGCGGTCTAGAGGCCCCTTTTTCGGGGACAGTTTTTAAGGGTTTCAGGCTACAGTGGCCTCAGGTGCCACCACCCGCCAGCAGCTCCTGAATTCTCTCCAGGAGCCACTTGGCCTGGGTGCGGACCATGACACTGACCTCGGAGCAGAGGAAGAAATAAAAGCCCCGCTCTATCCAGAACTTGGCCTGCTCCGGTGTTCCCACCACCATGCCGCAGGGCTTGCGCAGCTTGGCTGCTTTCGCATGGACCTGTTCAATGGCCGCCACTACCTCGGGATGATCCATCTGCCCGGCGTGGCCCAGGTTCACTGAGAGATCGTAGGGCCCCAGCATCACCGCATCAATCCAGTCAGGCGCCAAAAGGGTCTCCATGCTGGCCAGGCCTGAGGGGGACTCGATTTGAGGCATGAGAAACAGGTTCTCCTCCACCTCGTCCCACCCCTGGCGGTCCAGGCTCCGGTTATGAAAGATGGCCGGCCCGCCTGGCCCGCGGCGGCCCCGGGGCGGGGTGAACACCGCGTCGTGCAGCGCATCTACCTGTTCCTGGCGCTCGGTCCAGGGGGTCATAATGCCGCTGGGGCCCATGTCCAGGTACTTGCGAATGAGATGATAGACACTGGCCTCAGGCCGTAGGATGAGTGGGAAGTTCAGGAGGCGGGCGGTGCGGCAGAGCTCCTCGGCAGCCTTCAGGTCTGCCGAGCCGTGCTCCATGTCCAGGAGCGCAAAATGCATCCCCACCTGCTTGAAGATCTCCAAGTAACCTGGCCAGAAGTCGAAAGTCATAATCGGGCCAAGGGTCAGCTGCTTCTCCTGGAGCCTGGCCTTCAGTGCCGCTGCCAACATGGTGCCTCCTAGCTCGTGTTTCAGCTCAGTCGTCCCTGCGCCGCCAGGTGTGATTGCAGAGCCCGCGCGGCGGCCTGGTATTGTTCCATGCCTACTGGATCGATCTGGCAGTGAGCCGCCTTGTACACCAGCAACAAACCGCGCCTGGAGCGTTCACCCCGGTTTTTCTCGCTGCGGTGCAGGAGACAGCAATGATGCAGGACGATTCCCCCTCGGCCGATGATACCGGGAACCTCGTCAACCTCAGCTGGGCCGGGGATCCGGGCCAAGCCATAGCTGTTTCCTGGAACCAAAGAAGCCTTGTGGGGTAAGAGCCCTTGTCGATGTGACCCGCGGACATAGTAGACACAGCCGTTTTCGACTGTGCTGTCGTCCAGCGCCAGCCAGCAGGTCAGGGCGTCGGGCGGTGCGAGATTGAAGTAAGCGTTGTCCTGGTGATAGGGCACAGCACTTCCAATATGGGCGGGCTTAGCAAACAGTTCTACAGCCATCAATACCGGTTCCCCATTCACTAGAGTTCCGACCAGCTCCAACACGTCCTTCTGGCGTGCCAAAGCGGCAAGATACTCGCTATACTTTTCCATTCTCCAGAGGTTGCGAATCTCCCTTCGCTCCCAGAAGGAGGCCTCGGTCTCGTAAACAATGTCGCCCATGGGAAGCGTAGGGACCATGGTTTGCAGGTAGTGGGAGAGTTCCGATTCGATCTCCTGGATCTGTTCTTCTGAAAGGAAGCCCTCAATCTTCAGGAACCCCTCGGCGTCGAAAGTCTGCTTCTTATTCATCAAATCCATAAGTTCTCTCCCCCACTGGTGTGCTTCAATTGGAGATCATTGTATGTGAAGGTGCTGCTGATGGCCAAGATTGGGTATGATCTGCCAGAGGCGGTTCATACACCGGGAAATCGCTAGCGCTGTAGGCTAATGAGCATGACCAGCAACCACGCAGAGGTAAGTGTGCAGCATCGGGTTCTCGTGGTGGGATGCGGCAGCATTGGGGAGCGCCACATCCGCTGCTTCCTGCACACCGCTCGGGCGATGGTCAGTGCCTGCGATGTGTCCCAGGCGCGGCTGCAGGAACTCCGGGGGCGCTATTCCCTGGCCTCGGTGCACCAGACCTTCGACGCAGTAGATTTCTTGGCCTTCGATGTGGTGGTGCTGTGCACTCCAGCGCACCTGCACATCCCCATGGGGCAGCGGGTGGTGGACGCCGGGGTAGCGCTGCTCTGCGAGAAGCCACTCTCCACCAGCCTGGATGGCGTCGATGCCCTCATCGCTGCTATTGAGCATGAAGGAGTGGCAGCAGGGGTGGCCTACACCTATCGCAGCATGCCTGGGGTGCAGCGGCTCAAGGCCGAGCTGGACGCTGGACGCATTGGCACGCCACTGCATATCACTTTCCACGGCGGGCAGGACTTCCGTGTGGCGCGGCCGGACTTTGCCCGGATCTACTACGCCAGCAAAGCCACCGGCGGCGGCACCATTGCCGACGGCGCCACCCACATTGTGAACCTGATCCAGTGGCTCATCGGCCCATACCGGAGCGTGTATGCCGAGTATGACCACCTGCTCATTGAGCACGTCGAGGTGGAGGACACGGCAGCGTTGGTGCTGCGTTTCCGGGATACCCCGGCCATTGCCAGTGTCGCCATGAATCAGTACCAGGCACCAAACGAGGGCATCCTGGAGATCGCCGGCAGTGCCGGCAACTTGCGCTATGAGACGCACACCACCCGGGTGGGGATTTTTCCCCGTGGCGCCCGGGCCTGGCAGTACACTGATAGCCTGCAGCCAGAGCGCGACATGGCGTACATTGCCCAGGCGCATCATTTCCTGGATGCAGTGGAGGGCAACCG
Organism: Deinococcus sp.; assembly: GCA_016199255.1. Lineage (GTDB taxonomy): Bacteria > Deinococcota > Deinococci > JACQHA01 > JACQHA01 > JACQHA01. The sequence goes on along the minus strand of JACQHA010000364.1, from coordinate 7,564 downwards.
GCAGTTTGCCTGCTCCTTTGCCGAGGCGAAACACACGCTCCAGGTGTGCCTGGCAGCCTATGCCTCTCTGGAACAGGGGCGGCGCATGGAGGTGGAGGGGTGAAGACTTTGCAGGAGCTGTTGGACCTGTCGGGGAAAGTGGCACTGGTCAGCGGCGGGGCCGGATGGCTGGGCACCCCTATGTGCGAGGGCCTGGCTGAAGCCGGGGCACGGGTGGTGGTGGCCTCGCGCGACCTGGCCAAATGCCAGGCACTGGCGGACCGGCTCCCAGGAAAAGGGCATGTGGCGATGGCCTTAGACATTTCCAGTGACCAAAGCGTGTGCCAGGTAGTGGGCCAGGCGGCAGCGCTGGAGGGACATCTGGACGTGCTGATCAACAATGCCTACAGCGGGCCCAGGCCTAACATCGGCGATGCCACCGCCCAGGACTTCGCTGAGTCGTTTCACAACGGCGTCACCAGCTACTTCATTGCGGCACAGCAGGCCCACCAGTACATGCGGCACACTGGGGGCAGCATTATCAACATCGCCAGTATGTACGGCTTGGTGGCCAGCTATCCAGAAGTGTACGTGGGGTACAACATCAACAGCCCGCCCAACTACCACGCCGCCAAGGGGGCGCTGATCCACCTGACCCGGCACTTGGCGGCATACTGGGCCCGGGATGGCATTCGGGTCAATACGATTAGCCCAGGCCCCTTTCCACCTGACCGCATTAGCAGCGCCATGCCCGACTTCATCCCCCGCCTCGAGGCCAAAGTGCCCATGGGGCGCATTGGCCAGCGCTGGGAGGTGAAGGGTGCGGCGGTGTTTTTAGCGAGCCAGATGAGCTCCTATATCACCGGGCAGAACATTGTGGTGGACGGTGGCTGGACTATCTGGTAGAAGGAGAATGGGGAACTGGACACAGCCAGTGCAGTGGGAAGGAGGGTTCGCGTGGAGTTCATCGAGCAGCAGTACATTGACCTGTTGAAGCAATATGATTCGCCGACGGTGTCCAACGCCATTGAGCTCTTTGGAGTGCAGCCACCTACCAAGGGGTACCTGCCTCACACTGTTCGCGCCCTGTTTCCCCAGTTGCCGCCCATGGTGGGCTACGCCTGCACTGGCGTCCACCGGGGCATGACGCCGCCAGAGCCAGGGGAAGACTCGGGCACCCTGGTTGAACAGGCGCGCAACTTCGCCACTGTCCCCGTGCCGCGGGTGGTGGTCATCCAGGAGCGAGATCCAGTGCTGTGCGGCGCTGCGCTGGGCGATGGCATGGCTCTGGCCTACTGCGCCTTTGGCTGTGTGGGCTTTGTCACTAACGGCATTGTACGGGACATACAGGGCATTGAGCCGCTGAGCTTCCCAGTGTTTGCCCAGGGGACGGTCTCGTCCCACGCCTACTTCCGGCTGGGGAACTTTGGCCAGCCAGTGGAGATCGGCGGCCAGACCATTCACCAGGGGGACCTGATCCATGGCGACAGGAACGGCGTGGTGGTGATTCCCAATGCCATTGCCCGGGAGGTGGCAGTGGCCTGCCCCAAGGTGCGCCAGGCTGAGGCCATTGTCCACAACTACCTGCGCTCGGGCACAGTGACGCCAGAAGGGCTGGCCGAGCGGTCGGAGCAGTACTTGCAGCGCTCGGCGGCTATTGCTGACGAGGTGCAACGGGAGCTGGCGCGGACCAGATACGGCACAGGAGATACCAGAAAGGAATGAGCCTATGGGTTCACCAAAGGTAGCCATTGTCACCGGCGCCAGCCGGGGCATTGGCGCTGCCACGGCGCGCCGGCTGGCAGGGCAGGGCCATCAGGTGGTGCTTGCCGCCCGCAGCCAGGAGCGGCTGCAGGCGCTGCAAGAGGAGATCGAGGCTGCCGGCGGCCAGGCACTAGCAGTGGTCACGGACATTGGTGACGCCTCTCAAGTGCGCGCCATGGTGGGCCAGGCGCTTGAGTACTTTGGTCGGGTGGATATTCTCATCAACAACGCAGTGCTGAGCGGGCCAGGCCATCTCCTGAATACGTCAGACGAGGAGTGGGATCGCCTCTTGCGGGTGAACCTGGACGGACAGTTCTACTGCGCTAAATATGCCGCCCAGCACATGGTAGAGCAGAAGAGCGGCGTCATCGTCAACATCTCTTCCATCGCAGCCTGGTTCTCCCAGGGAGGGGGTCCGGCGTACTGCGCCGCTAAAGGGGCGCTGGAGGCCATGACTGCCAACTGGGCGGTGCTGCTGGGGCGCTACAACATCAGGGTGGTGGCGGCGCAACTTGGCGCCATTGATACTGGCATCACCACCGAGTGGGCCGGAGAGTTGGTGCAGCGCATCCAGCAGCACTACCACACCATGGTCCCCCTGGGGCGGGAAGGGACACCTGAGGAGGCGGCAAACGTCATTGTCTTTCTGGCCAGCGACCAGGCGTCGTTCCTGACCGGCACCACTGTAGTGGTGGACGGTGGCTGGCGAGCTGCATCCTACCCCCAGGCGATGGTGCACGCCCTGGCTGGATGGGACCTGCCGTCCTGACCTATCACCCCTAGCTCCACCGGTCGCTAGCTGGTATCATCAGCCTAGCCTGGCAGGAGCCGAGACTAAGAGAGGGGGAGTTGGGAATGACCCCGGAAGAAAAGTACCGTTTCGATCTCAACGGGTACCTGGTCATTGAGCAGGCGCTGCCCCCAGAGCTAGTGGCAGAGCTAAACCAGGCAGTGGACGAGATCGAGGCGCTGGGTGATGATCTAACCCCCTATGGTGCGACGCTGACCAAGCTCCAGGACAACATCTACTTCGCCGGGGGAGGAGAAACGCGGAAAGATGGCCTGGTGGATTACTCCATTGGGAATCTCCTGGCCTTTGGTGGCCCGTTCGAGACCCTCATCGACCTGCCGAATATTCTGCCGTACATTGCAGAGCTCATTGGCACCGACTATCGGCTAGATGCCGCGTCTATCCTATCGCGCAGCCGGGGCGGCGGAACCCGGTTCCACCACTGTAGCGCAGAGCTGCTGCCGTACTGCGAGTACGCGGTGGTGAACGGTGCGTTCCAATGTGTCAGCATCAAGGTTGCCTACGCCCTGACCGCTGTAGGACCTGATGATGGCCCATTTGTGGTGATCCCCGGCAGCCACAAGAGCGCGTTTCCGAACCCCTACGTAGCGCAGGTGGACTTTCCTCCCCAGATGCTGGGGCGCCGCATGCAGCCACTACCAGTCAAAGCCGGGGATGCCATTATATTCACCGAGGACATTGCCCATGGGGCCCTGCGCAACCGGGGCGATAACATCCGGCGCACCATTTTCTATTCCTATGCCCCCACTTTCCAGGCGCCGTGGCCGGGGCTGGTGGCGCCAAAAGACCTCAAAAGCCCCACTAGAGAACGTCTAGTGTTCGCCAAACCTCCATATTGGTGACAGTGCTAGGGAGCCGAGATCTATGGCTAACAAAAAGCTGAAAGGTGGTGAGGAAGAGCAGTTTGAGTTACAGATAGGCCTGGGCCTATCGAACATGACCGATGAGGAGAAGTTCCTGTTCGATGTCCACGGCTACTTGCAGTTCGATGACCTGATCCCCCCCGACACCATCAACCACGTGAACGCAGCGCTGGCCCAGCTGGAAGCTGGGCGGCACGGCCCCAGCGGAGCCAATCTCAGCTTCCAGTCCCCCAACCGGTACGACCTGCAGGTCATGAACCCAGTTGACGCCGGTGCCCCGTTCGAGGCGCTCGTGGCAATTCCCCAGGTGATTGACAGGTTGAATGCCCTGATCTGGGGCAGGCAGTACCGGCTAGTGTACAACTATGCCCTGACCAGGAAGCGTGGCGGCGCCACGCCATTGAACCAGGGCGGCAGCCGGGACCCCCGGCGCCACACCCGCTACCGCTGCACCAACGGCGAGTTCCGGTGCCTGCTGATCACCTGCCTGATGGCGCTAACTGACGTGCCTTCAGGTGACGGGTGCTTCTGCGTCATCCCCGGCAGCCACAAGAGCAACTTTCCTCTGCCCTATGAGCCGCTGGCGTTTGAGTCCGTGCCTGACCTGCTGGAGATCCCCCTGAAAGCAGGCACCGTGCTCCTGTATTCTGAGAACCTCACCCACGGCGACCTACAGAGCCGCCTAGGTGTGCAGCGCCGGCTGTACTTTGGCTATGGCCCTTCATACATGCTGAGCTGGCCCGAGTGCGAGCCGTCGGGGCCGGCCCTGGACCGGGCCAAGGCCAATGAAGAACACCGCCGTCTGCTGATGCCTCCCTACTACCACCCGCTGCAGTCACAGCGGAAAAGAACCTAGAGACACTATCCCCGCCTCAGCCAGCTACATCCATACGCAGTCTGGCACAGCCATCGAGGATAGCACGCTCACAACCTGTGCCAGGATCGCGATATAGTAGCTGGACGCGTGCACCAGGTGCGTCACCTCATAATTCAGAAGGAGCCAAAATGAGGCTGCCCAAGGACCAGGGGTGGAACATCCCATTTGACAGTCCCTTCTACCCGCCACTGCCGGCGCACTACCGGCAGGCGCAGTTCCAGTATCTCTTCTTCCGAGCCAATCCCCAGGGCGTCAGCCGGCTTCTGCCCGAGCCACTCCAGGCAGCGCCAGACGGGCTGTGTGTGGCCATTGGAATTCATGTCCCCTTCTGCACCAGCTATGGCTCATTTAGCGAGGCAGTGGTGGCAGAGCAGTGCCTGTTCCAGGGCCAGCTGGGCTGGTACACCTCGCACGTGTGGCACACCGGGCCTTCTGGGATTGCTGCCGGGCGGGAGATCTATGGCACCCCCAAGATCTTTGCGGCGGTGGAGGTGCGATTGGTGGACCGCACCATGACCACCAGGGCTGCCATGGGCGGCTTGCCGGTTATCACCTTGAGCTCCACGCTGGAACAGCCAGTAGCGGCCAGCACAATGCCGGCGCTCATCCCCGCCTGGCGCCTCAAGATCGTCCCCCGAGCCGATGGGCCCGGCCCGGCGCTCAAGCAGCTCATTGACTGCACTAGCGCAACCCAGGACTTCCAGGCCCATGTGTGCCTACAGGGCAGAGGCGTGGTGCAGTTCCAGCCCAGCCCACTGTGCAATGTGACCTGTCTGGAGCCCCAGGCGTACCTAGATGCCTTCTTAGCTACACAGAGACTTATGCCCGCATTGCCTACGACTACCTAGCCCAGTGCTGAGCTCTATCCCTTCACTGCCCCCATGGTAATGCCCTTGATGAAGTAATTCTGGAAGGCAAAGAACATGGCAAACAGCGGCAGCGAGGTGAGGACCGCGCCGGCCATGACAATGCCTAGGTTCACGCCGAACTCCTGCTCCGCCACCCGGGTCAGACCCACGGGCAAGGTGCGCATGGTATCAGTGCGGGTCACCACCACCTGCCAGAAGAAGTCGTTCCAGCTGGCCACAAAGGTGAAGATGGCCAAAGAGCCCAGGGCGGGCCGGGAGAGCGGCATCACAATATGCCACCACAGGCCCACCTCGCCGGCGCCGTCTATGCGCGCTGCGTCGAAGAGCTCGGTGGGGAGGCTCTGGATGAACTGCCGCAGCAAGAACACGCCAAAGGGCCAGGACACCAGCGGCAGGATCAGAGCCAGGTAGGTGTTGAACAGCTCCAGCTGGCGCATCAGGATGAACAGCGGTACCAGCGTCACCTGGCGCGGCATCATCATGGTGGCCAGGAGGATCCAGAACAGCGCCTGCTGGCCGGGGAAGCGCTTTTTGGCAAAGGAATAGCCCGCCAGAGATGAGAACAGCAGTGTCAGGAACACGGTGCCGGCGGCGACAACCATGCTATTGGCGAACCAGCGCACTGTCGGGTGCCTGGTGAAGAGCAGCTCGAAGTTGGCCAGCGTAGGGCGCTTGGGGAACCACTCAGGCGGCACGGCGAACGAGGACCCCTGGGTTTTAAAAGCGCCAGTGAACATCCAGTACAGCGGGATCAGGAACCCCAGCGCCAGTGCCAAGAGCAGCAGATAGCGCACCGCCAGCAGGGCGCGGCTCCAGGTCAGCCGGCGGAGGATCCCGCCCGGGGAGGCGACACTGCGGTCTAAGGCTATCCGAGCCATGTCTCACCCTCTCCTGGCACCTCTAGTACTCCACTGACCGGGAGAAGAACCGGAACTGGATGTAGGCAATCGCCATGATAATCACGAACAACAGGACCCCCAGCGCCGAGGCCTCGCCAAAGCGCCCGGCTACAAAGGCTTTTTGGTAGAGCAGGTATACCAGCGACTGGGTGGCGTAGAACGGCCCCCCCTGGGTCATGAGGTGGATCACCACCCAGATCTGGAAGACCCCTATGGTGTTGGTGATGAGCACAAACAGGGTAGTGGGCTGGATCAGCGGCAGGGTGATGTGCCAGAATCGCTGCCAGGCATTGCCCCCATCAATGATGGCCGCCTCATAGTAGTCCCGCGGCACAGCGCCTATAGCGGCCAGGAACAGAATCAGCGGCTGGCCAATGGACCAGGTGATCACAATCACTGCCAGTCCGGGCAGGGCAGTGCCCAGATCAGAAAGCCAGGTGCGCGGCGGCAGCCCCACCAGTTTCAGGAGGTAGTTCAATAGGCCGTACACCGGGTTGTAGATCCAGAGCCACACCAGGGAGAGCACTACAGGACTGGCCACCACTGGTAGGTAGAAGGCGATGCGGAAAAACGTCTGGGCCTTGGTGCCCAGCGGGGAGACCAGCACTGCCAGGAACAGAGAAATAGCCAGTGCCAGAGGGACAATGAGCAGTACGAAGTACAGGGTGTTCTCAATCGCCCGCTGAAACGCCTCCTCCCGGAACAGGCGGAGGTAGTTGTCGAACCCTACGTACCGCGACTGCCCGCGCACAGTGCGGTACAGGCTGAAGTAGACACCCATGACCACTGGTGCTACGGCAAAAAGCACGGTGAGGAGGTAAGTCGGGGTGATGAAGTAGTACCCCCAGCGCTCTCGGTAGATCTGGCGGAGTACCGTCACCGCAGCTCCAGAGCCTCAGACTGTGGTGGGCGCGCTCTGCGCCCACCACGCGAGATCACCAAGAAGACCCAGGCTATTCTCCCAGGACTTCAGCCAGCAGCTCGTTGGCGGCCCGAGTGAAGTCATCCATGGCCTGCTGCGCCGTCTTCTGCCCGGCCAGCACCGCCTGCACCTGGGGCCAGTAGAGCTGGCGGATGTCGGAGTAGGCCGGCGAGGCGTTCCCAATGTTCCCCAGCGGCTGGGTGGCCAGGAACCCCTCGATCACGGCAAACTCAGGGTTGTCCTCGAACAGGCCAAGGCCACCGCAGGTGGTCCGCGCCGGGATCTGGGAAGCGGCCCTGGCCGCCAGGCAGGTGTCGTCCGCCAGCAGTATGGCAAGCTGGATGGCGCGGCGCAGCTTCAGCGGGTCGTCCTGCTTGAAGACGAAGATCTGGTTGGGGAAGATGGCAATGCGCGGCTCGATGCCAGGCAGTGCCGGCGGCAGGGTGGCAATGAGCTCAAAGGGCTGGGCATCGCCCCGAGCTATAGCCGCCGCGGCGGCGCCGAAGGTACCTGCGGACCCCATCATAACTGCCGTCTTTCCCAGAATCTGGAACTGGTTGATGCACTCAGTCCCCAGGCG
>JACQHA010000374.1 GCA_016199255.1 Deinococcus sp. | reverse complement strand
CGCTGCCCTACCTGCTGGCCAACCTGGCCAGCCAGAACCGGGCAGGATTTGTACAGCAAGGCCTGCTTGGGGAGATTGTGCGGCGCATCTTGGGGGAATATGGCCCCCATCCCCAGAGCTTCTTGGGACACCTGCTGTTCTACCCGCGGGTGCTACTCACTGACTTCGTGCCCTGGACGGCGCTGCTGGTGATTCCTCTGTTCCGCTCATTCCGGAACTTGTTCCGGCGGGAGCCGGTGGGGGAACAGGCGCTGGCGTGGTGGCTGGCGTTGCCCCTGGTGGCCTATACCCTGATTCAGGGGAAGCTGGATAGCTATATTTTCCCCGCCTGGCTATCGCTGGTGTTATTCGCTGCCCAGTACCTGCGGGCCGGGGTGGGGCCAGGGTGGCTGCGGGCCACGGCGCTGCTGCTGGCCGGGCTGGGGGTGGTGCTGCTGGTGGCGGCTGGTGGGGCGCTCTGGTACCTGGGAGAGCCCCAGTACCTGGTGCCGTTGCTGCTCCTGGGCGGGAGCAGCCTGGTGGTCAGTGGGCTGGCTCTAGGGCAGCTGAGGGCTGGCCGGCTGCTGGGTTGCCGCGATGTGCTCCTGCTTGGGGTGGGGACAGGGATGCTCCTAGCCCTGGCCACTAACCCCTTCAACCACTCTCCAGACTTTGTGGCCTTCGAGCAGGTCGCGCTGCCCCAGCTGCCCATAGTGATGGTCCAGTCCAGGCGAGGCACAGTAGCTGCGGGAAAGTGGCTGTGGATTGTCCACCACCTGCGCCGCCCTCCTCCCCCCGGCCGCGACGAGCTGTGGGTAGAGGATTACCTGGCGCAGCTTCCCAGCTTGCCACCTCATGTGCTGGCCATAGACCGCTTTGCTTTCGATGAGATCGGCTCCCGGCTGCGCTACCAACTGCTGGCCCAGGGCCGCAAGTGGCGCCTGATTGAAGTCGAAGGGCCAGCCGGCTGATCCTGCCTCTCAGACCCGTCTCCTGGCTCCGTTACAATGGCGGTACTATGGCTATTCCCTCCCCAGTCCTGGCTAGCCCACCAGTAGGTGCGCCGGCAGTCACATCTCCAGAGCCTTCGCTTTTCTCCTGGCTGGTGGCCCACCCCTGGCGCTACCGCGGGGTGATCACCGGCGTGCTGCTGGCCTACTGTCTGCTGGGCTTGGGCGGGAGCATCGGTGGTTATGACGAGGCGTTTTACACTACCGCAGCTCAGGAGATGCTGGCGCGCCGCAGCTTCTGGACCCTGTACTTTGCTGGTGAGCCGCGCTACTACAAGCCCCCGCTGACCATGTGGGCCATTATGGCCAGCTACACCCTGCTGGGGGAGAGCGATTGGGCGGCGCGGTTGCCCGGAGCCCTGCTAGCTGGGGTGGCGGCGCTTTTGGTGCTGGCGCTGGCTTGGGAGCTGTACCACGACCCCCAGATCAACCTCTTGGCCCTGCTGCTGTTACTGTTCCCCTTGACTACAGTAGCGCTGACCCACATGGTGCAGACTGATATCTACCTGTATGTGGGTTTGGCAGCGGGGGTGTACGCCTGGTTTCGAGCGCGTACTAACTGGCGGTGGTACGCTCTGTTTGCCCTAGGCCTGGGATGGGGGCTGTTAAGCAAGAGCGCCGCAGGGCTGGCACTCCCAGTGTGGGCGCTGCTGCTGGCCCTGGTGCGGCAGGAGTGGCGGCGGCTGGGGTGGGTGGTGGCAGCCAGTGGGGTGGGGCTACTGCTGATTGTGCCCTATTTGCTGGTGAATCTGGCCAATGATCGCCAGGGTTTTGTGCAAGAGGCCGTGCTGCATGAGGTGGTGCAGCGGGTGCTGGGTGGGTATGGCCCAGCACCTACCACCCTGCTCGGGCACCTGCTGTTCTATCCTGCAGTACTGCTGGTGGGCTCGCTGCCCTGGACACCGCTGCTGGTAATTCCTCTGTTACAAGCGTTCCGGAGCTTGTTCCGGCGGGAGGCGGTAGGGGAGCAGGCACTGGGGTGGTGGCTAGTGCTGCCGCTAGTGACCTACACCCTGATTCAGGGAAAGCTGCCTGCCTACATTTTTCCGGTAACCCTCTCGGTGGTGTTGCTCAGTGTGCCCCACATCAGGCGCTGCCCAGGGCAGCGGTTATTGGCGGTGACAGCAGGGCTAGTGCTGGGGCTGGGGCTGGTGGCGGCGGGGGTCATAGCCCCTTTGGTGCGGTTTGCCCAGGAGCCGCAGTTTTTGTGGCCTGGACTGGTGCTGGGGCTGGGGTACCTGGTGCTGGGTGTTGGGGCGTTGCGGCAGCTCCGGGCCGGCCGGCTGCTGGCTTGCCGGGATGGGCTCCTGGTGGGCGTAGCAGTGGTGGGGCTGGTGACGTTAGCCACCAACCCCTTTAACTATAACCCAGATTTTGTGGCCTTCAGTCAGCTCGCTTTGCCTGATCTGCCGGTCCTGGCGCTAGAGTCCACCCGCCCTGGGACCGCAGCCGGAACCTGGCTATTGGTGGAGCACTATTTGCACCGCATCCCGCTATTACCAGGAGAAGTGTGGGTAGGGAGCTACCTGGCCCGCCTCCCGGAGCTGCCGCCCCACGTGCTGGCGGTGGACCGGTTTACTTTGCAGGAGATCAGCCCGCGGCTGCGCTACCAGCTCCTGGCCCAGGGCCGCAAGTGGCGCCTGCTTCAGGTAGAGGGGCCAGCCAGCTAGCAGCGGGGAACAGAGGCCGCTTGTGATATGATCCGCAAACTGGGGGGCGCTGATGAAAGCTGGCTTGGTTGGGTTCCCTCAGGTAGGCAAGACCACCATCTTCAACCTGCTCACTGGCGCCAGGGCCGAGACGTCAAGATATAGCTCCAGCCACGACAAGTTCAATGTCGGTGTGGCTAGGGTGCCTGATGCGCGCCTGGACTACCTGGCGCAGCAATATCAGCGTAGAAAGACCACCTATGCCACAGTGGAGTACCTGGATATTCCTGGCGTCAAGCATGGGGAGGCCAAGGCCGAGGCGCAGCTGGCCCAGGTGCGCCAGGCGGATACCTTGGTGCAGGTAGTGCGCGCCTTTCGGGACGATGAGATTATCCACGCCTATGAGACCCTAGACCCGAAGCGGGACGTTGCTGCCTTTGAGGTAGAGCTGATCCTGAGCGACCTGGTGCAAGTGGACACCAGGCTGCGGCGCTTAGAGAAGGAGCTCAAGGTCAAGAGAAGCCCAGAGCTGGAGCATGAGCAGGTGGTCCTGGAACTGGCCAGGGCCCACCTGGAGAAGGAGCGGCCCCTGCGGGAGCTGGAGCTCAGCGAGGACCAGCGCACTAGAATCCGCGGCTTCGGCTTCCTTTCTGAGAAGCCGATCCTCACTGTGGTGAACCTGGGCGAAGAGGATCTGGAGCGGCTGGAGCAAGTGGCCCAGGACTATCGCCTGGACTTTGTCCAGACCAGGCCCCAGAGCCGCTTAACTGCGGTGTGCGGCAAGATCGAGCAAGAGATCAGCCAGCTGTCTCGGGAGGACGCCCAGGCCTTCATTGTCGACCTAGGGCTGAAGGAGTTTGCCCTGGACCGGCTCATCCACGCCACTTATGAGCTGCTGGGCCTGATTTCCTTCTTCACCATTGGTGAGGATGAATTGCGTGCCTGGACCATCAGGCGCGGCACCAAGGCCCACCAGGCCGCAGGTGCAGTGCACTCGGACATGGAGCGGGGCTTCATTAGAGCCGAAGTAGTGGCCAATGACGACTATGTACGCTACGGCGGCATGGCCGGCGCCCGGGAAAAGGGCCACTTCCGCCTGGAGGGGAAAGAATATCTCGTCCAGGACGGAGATATTATCCACTACCGCTTTAACGTGTCCTGAACTACCTCCGGGGCTGGGTATTAAAGTCCACGGTGGGCGGCTGCTCGCTGCCTTCTCTGGCTTCAAAGAAGGCCTTCTGGCGGTCTAGCCCCAGCGCCGGGACGACCCAGGCTACTGGCAGGCGGCGCGCCGCCAGGTTGTAGTCGCGCACCTTTTCGTTGTAGCGCTGGCGCTCGACCGCAATGCGGTTCTCGGTGCCGGCCAGTTCGTCGAGCAGCTGGGTGAAGAGCTGGCTGGAGCGCAGCTCCGGGTAGTTCTCGGTGAGCACCAGCAGCCGGCCCAGAGCTGACTCAAAGGTGGGCGCCGCGGCGTTCACCTCCTCCGGCGTGCGGGCGCTGAGCAACCGGCTGCGCGCCTGGGCGATGTCGCCGTAGACTGACTGCTCCTGGCCGGCAAAGCCTTGCACCGTGTTGACCAGGTTAGGAATCAAGTCGGCACGCCGCTGCAGCACGTTCTGCACCTGGGCCCACTGGGCATCGACCTCGGTGTCCAGCTTGACCAGCCGGTTGTACTGGGTGTAGCTGAAGATGGCTAGCACCACCACCAGGATGATGAATCCAATGGAAAGGAGATTCCGGTTAGAAGATACATTCTGGCTCATAGAAATTGCGCCAGGAAACCCACGCTTTCCAGCGTGGGAGGAATGGCGCCCCCACCTCCTTGCTCTTTGGGTATCCCGAGATGATATACTTTCCTCGTGGAAAGCGTCTTGACCGTTAAGTGCAAACTGCAACCCACCCTGAGTCAGGTGGAAAGTCTGGAACAGACGGTGAGCGCTTTTGCGAGAGCCTGCAACTACGCCCTGAAGGTGGCGCGAGAGACAGGAGAGTTCCGGCGCTTCAAACTGCACCGACTGGTCTATCGAGACCTCCGAGCACACTACGGGCTGTCGGCGAATCTGGCGGTGCAAGCCATCGCCAGAGTGGGCCAGCGCCAGGGCAGGCGTACCGGCGGGTTCAAGGCAGGGAGCGTCACCTATGATGCGCGCACCCTGAGTCTGCAGGGGGAGACGGTCAGCCTGAGCACCGTGGATGGCAGGCTGAAAATTCCCCTGGCCATCGGCAATTACCAAAGACACCTGCTCCAACACGCTCTCAGCGTCCAGGGCGGACAACTGGTCAAGAGCAGAAAGGGGAAATGGTCTGTGCACCTGTGGCTGCACGTGGAGACCCCCCTGCCCCCTGGGGGTGGGAAGATGGTTGGCATCGACCTGGGACAAGCCGCGATGGCCACGCTGTCCACGGGTGAGCGGTTCAGCGGCGGAAGTCTCAAGACCACGCGGCTGCACTACCGGGCCACGCGGGCTGAGATCCGAAGCCAGTTCGACACCACGCGCACCAGAGGCTCTCAAAGACTCTGGGAACGGCTGAGTGGGAAGGAACGGCGCTTCGTGAGACATACCCTGCACACCGTGACCCGGCGCATTGTGGCCAACCTGGTCGCTGGAGATACCATCGCCATCGAAAACTTGACGCACCTGAGAAGCCACACCACCAGACGCGGAAAACGTGGGAAGTACCTGCACCAGCTGTGGCCGTACCATCTCTTGCGACACTACCTGGAATACAAGGCAGCCTGGCGGGGCATTCGGGTCGTCGCGGTTGACCCGCATGACACGTCTAAGACCTGTCCGCGTTGCGGGTGCCGCGAAAAGGCGAACCGGAAAACTCAAAGACTGTTCCAGTGTGTCGCGTGTGGGTTCCAGCACAATGCTGACGCGGTGGCGTCCTGGAACATTGCCCAAAGAGCTGGCTCGATGGGCATGGGGCACCAGGCGAGTACGTCTGGTTTTGTAACCTGCCCCCGGATTCTGGGCATCTCTACTCTGCATCGTCCTCTCCCGGAAAGCCCACGGCTTTAGCCGTGGGATGGTTACGGCAACTCCGGTAACGCCCGGGAGAGGTCTCGCAGTTCCTGGGCCATACTGAGCACTTGCGATCCTACCTTCTCCAGCTCTCCCTGGTCCTGGGTGCTAGCAGCCAGCGCTGCCACTGCCCCCGCCTGGGCGGCCTCCAGGCCAGTCACCAGGGCATAGAGCTTCGCCTCCAGCTGCTCCCTGGTGCGGCGCAGGGCCTGCTGCTGCTCCAGCGCCGCCTGCTTGGCGGCCACGCTGCGCTCCAGGTCAGGTTTGGCCAGGGGGTCAGCACTGGCCAGCTGACCCTGGATGGCCTCCAGCTCCGCCCTGGCCTGCGCTGGCTGCTGCGCCGCCAGGTACTGGTCAATGCGCAGCGCTTGCTGTGCCAGCTCTTGCCCCAGGGCTTCCAGGTGCGTGACCTGGGGTAGCCAGCCAGATAAAACCTGGTGCATGCGCGATTTTCCCGAGCGGGCCGTCTGGCGCAGCTCCTGAGCGGCGTGGCGCAGGCGGCGCAGCAGGAAGCCGTAGGGGTCGGGCAGGGCAGCCTGTACCGCTGCCCTGGGCCAGTCGCTATATACCAAATAGGCATAGAGCAGCACTCCTAGAAGGAGCGGCCGCAGCAGAAACAGCCCTCCCAAGAGCGACGCTACCAGGACCAAGAGATATAAGGGCTTGGTAGCCGTGCGCAGCTGCTCAGTCATCGCCCCCACCTACGAGGCCAGGAAGTGAACCGTTCCCCTCATGAGAGGCTTCGGGCAGCCTCCAGCGCCACCTGGACCATGGTGTCGACGCCGCGCCGCAGCTCCTGTTCGCTGACATATGCCTGCGGCGTCAAGGCATCTTCGCCACTGAGCAGGTCAGACACAGTGAGCAGGCAGCCCGCCTCTTTGCCGGCCCGTGCGGCAATAGTGAACAGCACTGCTGCCTCCATCTCTACTGCGATCACGCCGCG
>JACQHA010000373.1 GCA_016199255.1 Deinococcus sp. | reverse complement strand
GGTGCTGCGCCGGGGCAGGGTGGTGGCTACTGTAGACACTAGCGGCACGTCGCCTGCCGAGCTGGCCAAGGTCATGGTCGGGCGCGAAGTGCTGTCTAACGTGGAGAAAGTGGACACCATCCAGGAGCAGGTGGTGGTGCAAGTAACTGATCTCTCGGCGAGAACCGACAAAGGACTCCCGGCGCTGCGCCAGGTGTCGTTTCAGATCCGCCGCGGCGAGATCCTGGGCATCGCTGGCGTCTCTGGCAACGGCCAGAAAGAGCTAGTAGAGGCGCTCACCGGCACCCGGGCAGTCACGAGCGGCCAGTACCAGGTGGCCGGCCGGAACCTGACCAATACCCCACCCCGGACCATGCTGCACGCCGGCGTGGGCTACATCCCCGAGGACCGGCTGGCCCAGGGGGTGGCAGGCAGCCTGTCGGTGGCCGATAACTTGGCCCTGGGCCGGCACCACCACAGTTTCTCCCGGGGGCTGGCTATTGACTATGGCGCCATGCGGCGCCATGCCCAGGAGCTGGTCAGGGACTTTGACGTGCGCACCCCATCAGTGGATGTGCCGGTGCGTTCTCTTTCTGGAGGAAACATCCAGAAGCTGATCCTGGCCCGGGAGCTCTCCCGGCAGCCCATTTTTCTCATTGCCCACCAGCCCACCCGGGGCCTGGATGTAGGCGCCACGGAGTACGTGCGCCAGAAACTCGTGGACGCTAAGAAGGCCGGGGTGGCGATTCTTTTGATCTCCGAGGACCTGGACGAGGTGCTGGACCTGGCCGACCGGGTGACGGTGCTGTACGAGGGGCACTTGACTATGGCGCCGCCCGGCGCCGATCACCACACTATCGGCCTGATGATGGCTGGAGAGAAAACATGAGCGCTAAGAGCATGCCGGCGCCAGTCGAAGCAGGGACGCCGCGCCCATGGCAGCAACTTCTTCCCTTGCTCAGGCCCCTACTCACCGTAGGTGGGGCGCTAGTGGCGGGGGCGATTCCTCTCCTGCTCTTAAGGGTCAATCCCCTGGCAGCGTACTGGTCATTCCTGAGCGGGTCCCTGGGGAACTTCTATGGCATGTCTGAAGTGGTGGTGAAGACCATTCCTTTGATCTTCACTGGGCTGGCGGTGGCGCTGCCGCTGCGCGCCGGGCTCTGGAACATCGGCGCCGAGGGCCAGCTCTACATGGGCGCCTTTGCCGCCAGTGGCGTGGCGCTGGCAGCGCTCTCGGGCAACTATCCGGCGTGGCTCCTGCTTCCTGCCTTGACCGTGATGGGAGCCCTGGCCGGGGCAGTGTGGGGGTTCATTCCTGGCCTCTTGCGGGCCAGGCTGGGAGTGAGCGAGATCATCACTACCTTGATGCTCAACTACCTGGCGATCCTCTGGGCTGACTATTTGATCTATGGACCCTGGCGCGATCCTGGCGGGTTCAATTTTCCCCTCACTGCTGTCTTCCCAAAAGCTGCCTGGCTGCCCCGCTACCCGGGCACCAGGGCGCACGCCGGGCTGATTTTAGCGCTGCTGGTGGCGGTGCTGATCTACTTCATCTTCACCAGAACCAAGCTGGGGTTTGAGCTGAAGTTTGTCGGCGCTAATCCCCAGGCGGCAGAGCTGGGCGGGATCAGCCAGGCCAAGCTCACCCTCTGGGTGCTGGCCGCCGGCGGCGCCCTGGCGGCGCTGGCTGGGGTGGGCGAAGTGAGCGCCGTGCAGCACCGCTTGCGCCCCGGCATCTCCCCCAGCTACGGCTACACCGGCATTGCCGTGGCGCTATTGGGCAAGAGCCACCCCCTGGGGGTGATACTGGCCGCCGCTTTCTTCGGGATCCTGGCAGTGGGCGGCTCGTTTTTGCAGCAGACCAAGTTCCCCACGCTGTTTGGCAGCGGGACGGTCCAGGTGCCAGTGGCCATTGTGGAGATCCTGCAGGCCCTGGTGATTCTTTTCATCATTGGCGGCGAGCTCTTGACTCGCGCCAAGCACTAATATGGGTGAAGTCCTCTCGCTCACCTTCCTCAGCAACGTGCTGGCAGCAGCAGTGCGCGCCGGGACGCCGCTGCTCTACGTCACCATTGGCGAGATCATCAGCCAGCGCGCCGGGGTACTGAACCTGGGGCTGGAGGGGCTGATGCTCATAGGGGCGCTCTCTAGCTTCATGGCCACCTTCTACACCGGCAGCGCCTGGATCGGGCTTCTGGTGGGTTGCCTGGCAGCGGGAGCGCTGAGCCTGCTCCACGCTTTCTTGTGCATCACCCTCCGGGCCGACCAGGTCATTAGCGGCATCATGCTGGTCCTCCTGGGCATTGGGCTCACCGACTTTGTGGGGGTGAGCATGGTGGGGCGCACTATTGTGGGGCGCTTTGACGCCCTGCATCTTCCCCTGCTGGCCGACATTCCCTATCTCGGCCCGATCCTGTTCCAGCACGATGTGCTCGTGTACCTGGCCATGGCCCTGGTGCCACTGGCCTGGGTGTTTTTGTTCAAGACCCGGCTGGGGCTGAGCATTACTGCCGTGGGCGAGAGCCCCCAGACTGCCGATACCTTAGGCCTGAGCGTCTACCGCATCCGCTACCTGTGCGTCTTCCTGGGCGGGCTGCTAGCCGGCGCGGGTGGCGCCTACATCGCCCTGGCGGTGCTCAAGTCCTGGCAGGCTTTGATGACCGGCGGCCGGGGCTGGATTGCGGTGGCGCTGGTGATTTTCTCGTTCTGGCGGCCGCAGCGCGCCATCTGGGGCGCTTATCTCTTTGGTGGCATTGAAGGGCTGCAGCTCCGGCTCCAGGCAGCCGGGGTGGCGATCCCGGTGCATCTTATGTCCATGATGCCCTACCTGGCCACGGTGCTAGTGCTGGTATTCACCGCCCGGGGCAAACTGGCCCGCCGCCTGGGCGCCCCGGCAGCACTCACCCAGCCCTACCAGCGGGGCGGGGCCTAGAGTTTGGTCGCAACCACCAGCATCTAAGGCAGGTCTAGATTCACCTTGATGGCTTGCTCTAGCTTAGCCATTTGCCGGGGGCTCAAGGCTCCCAGCCGCTCTCCTAATCGGCGCTTGTCCACAGTCCGTATCTGGTTCGCCAGGAAAGCCGATGCCTGGGGCAATCCGCCTTCGCCTGCGGCCACGATCACCACCGTTGGATACTGCCTCTTGGGGATCATGGTGGTCACCGGCACCACCACTGTAGTAGGGGCGTAGTAGTTTCCAATGTCGTTCTGCACTATCACTGCTGGACGACGACCAGCCTGCTCTGAGCCTACCGCCGGACTGAATGTCACCCAGTACACCTCACCCCG
>JACQHA010000358.1 GCA_016199255.1 Deinococcus sp. | reverse complement strand
CGGTTGAATAGCGCGGTGGCGTAGGGCTTGCTTTCCAGTGGCGCCGTGGTGTGCACCGTCACCACCGCTACCTCAATGGTGGTGCGGGTCTCTAACTCGCCCAGCAGGGCATTGAGCTGGCCCTCGGTACTCTGCTGGAGGACACTGGCAGCGTCCACCACATACTTCTGTGGCTCGGGAAACACCTGGGCCAGGGTAGCACTGGCCACACAGAGCATCAGGGTCACAGCCAGGTACCTCATTCTCTCGTCCCCTCCAGCAGCGCCGCTAACGCCGCCGCCCCACGGTACAGTCCATTGCCGTACTCGCCTTCAGGGCGTCCAGGATGGCGCCTGATTCTTCGTCGGATACTATGTGCTCCAGGGCGTAGCCCACCTCGCCCTCAATGCACCGCTCCTCCAGGGCCAAGAGCATCATCAGCCCCTTACAGCGTGGACACTTCATAGCAATCCCCTTCCCTCCTCAGAAACGCCGCCCGGCGCCACCCCCGCCGCTGCGGCCTCCCCCAAAGCTGCGGCCACCACCTCGGAAACCACCCCCCCGATGGCCCCCCCCACCACCAGAGGAATGGCGGAGTTGGCTCAAGGTGCGTTGCTCATCGCGGATCACGTAGCCACAACTGGCGTTGGGGCACACGTTTTTAATCTGCGCCAGGCCACTGTGGGTGTAGGTGGCCTGGGTGATGACGCTGTAGTCAGTGGGAGCCATGGTGCGGCACAGGGGACAGCGCCGTGGCCGGCGATCAACCCAATACCACAGGCCGTAGCCGCCGATCAGCAAGAGCCCTAGCACGACAATAAAAGAGGGAAAAGATGACTGTGCGAGCTGTGGTGAAATGATCAGGGTGCCACTGAGTTGATCTCCCGTGCTTTGCCGCAAGACGCTAGAGGCGTCCACCACGTACTTCTGCGGCTCGGGAAACACCTGCGCCAGGGCAGGGCCAGCCAGGCTGAGGACCAGTGTCACCACCAGAGCCACTGCCCCGTGGACCCTGAAACCCGATAACCTCCTGCGGACCCTCCTCATATCCTTCCTCCTCCTCTAGCCATGCTCAGCCTAGCCAGGGGGCGTCTCGCCCGCGTCTGCTAGAGCGTCTCGGGCGGCTCTCAGCAGGTCTCTCTCCGAGGCCCCGGTTCTAGGTACTGGGAACGATGCGCAGCCAGTGGCGGGATAGCGCCTAGACGATGCGCAGGGAAGATAGAAACTACACAAACACCTTACCATAAGGGCTCTACTGATTCCAGCAGCTGCTCATTCCCGGGCAAAGGGCCTATGGGCAGCAAATATGCTTCGCTCCTGAGCGGGGTCGCCAGCGGGAAAGACCTCCATGACTAGGATGGAAAAGTCAGGTGGCACTTGGAAAAAGTCTACAGGCAAGTCCGGGGCAGTGTTAATGTCCTGCAGCTCAGTGGAGACCGTGGCCTCCACCAGGCCAGCAATCACAATAGTGGCCTGGCTCTGGATCGCCAGGTCGGCGTAGTCCGGCGCTACCAGGGCGGTAATGTCCACTTGATTGCCCCGGAAGTCAGCCCGCAGCTCCTGAATCAGCACCGGAATCCCCTGGATTTCAGTAGTGCCAGCGACCTGCACCTCACTGGGCAGCAGCTCAAAGAGCCCGGGAAAGATCTCGGTGACCACGCTCAGGAACAGCGGTTCGGCGGTATTGGTGCGCCAGGCTAAGTGCTGGCGCTGATCCAGAATCAGGGATTCATTGCGATCCAGGTCCGAAAGCACCGTGCGCCCTCGCTGCTCCAGGCGGCGCAGGTTCCCTCGCACCGCCACCCGGTTCTCGGCGGTGACAATGACAATGCCAGCGGAGGTAATAGCTCCTGAGGAGCGGGCCACGGCACTCAGCGCCGGGCCAGGCCGCTCCTCCAGCCTGGCTACTTGCTGCCAGTCAGGATCATTGGGGCGCACCAGTCGCTCCAAGGAAAGTGGCAGGCCATCGGGCAGCTGGAAGCGCGCCAGGTCAGAAAAGCGGGTGGCCCGCACGTCCAGAAGATCAGAGGTAATCCGAAGGCCCACCAGGCCGCCCAGGAGCGGCAGCGGCATGGCCCGCTCGATGCGAATCGCTAAATTGTCCAGGTCGGGCACCACCCACACCCGGGTCGTAACGGTGAGCGCCCCGGCCTGCCGCACCCACTGATAGATCTGGGTGGGGTAGCCCCGCAGCATCTCTGCTTCCTCCTGCACCAGCGTGGGATGGATCTGGTCAAAGTAATCGGCGATCTCAAAGTTCAGCGGCCCCAGCGGGTCCAGGGGGTCGTACAATACATCGGTCACCACGTTATTGCGCCACTGTACCTGGAGGGCGCGGCGCGCTGGGCCGTCGACGATAGTATTCAGTGCCCCTGGCAAGAGCAGGCTGGACCGGGACCCATTGATAGCCAGGCCTGGGGACTCGTCGAGGACGGTGAAGATTCCCAGGCCGAAAATGGTAATGCGGCTCACCGTCTGCACCGGCCCCTGCACAGAACGCGCTACGGCCAAAGAGACACTACCGAGCAGAACCAGCAAGCCCCCAATCAGCCAAGAGCCCACTATCCGGCGCATAGGCTTTACTTTAATCCCTCCACCAACCTCCTGCTGAGCAGGTGAGGCCCAGGGCGTCTTGCCTACGACTGCGGAGGCGCCTCTGGCTCGTCCCAGATAGTAAACTACGGTGCCCTCTGGTTATGGCCAGAGGGCACCAGCGCATGGCGTCTTAGCTAGTGCTAGGGCAGCACCGCGATAAATTGGCCCAGCGCCACTGGGCCGGTCCCCTCCTCAATGGTGGCAGCGTCAATCACTGAGACGGTGATGCTGCCAATGTTCGCCACGTAGATCTGCAAGCCATCGGGCGAGACTGCCACGCCAATGGGTCCAGACTCGATCCTGACTGTGGCCGTCACCCGGTTGCTGGTGGTGTCAATCACTGAAACGGTGCTATCGAATTGATTCGTCACATAGACGCGAGAGCCATCGGGGGATCCTGCCACACCCAAGGGAGCCTCTCTCACCCGCACTGTGGCAATCACCCGGTTGCTGGATGCCCCTGGCACTATCAATGATCATGCAAATCGCCGTCAGGTCTTTCTCAAGAGCGCAGCAGGAGAGCCCGGCACCGCCGGGGTGCCGGGCTCCCATACCCTATCCAGGCCATTCAGATTTCAGGCCCCGGTGAGGGCGGCAATTCGCAGTTCACATTCGATTCCCCATTGACGCAGCTGTCGGTCCCGTCGCTACCATCGAGGCTATCTAACCCGTCGCCGCCATCGAGCAGGTCGTCGCCCACATCGCCGAAGAGGGTATCGTCATCTGCACCACCTCCAAGGTTGTCGTTGCCCTCCCCACCGTGGAGGAAGTCGAATCCATTTCCACCGTCAAGCAGGTCGTCGCCTGCTTCGCCGAAGAGAGTGTCGAAGTCGGCACCACCAAGTAGGGTGTCAAGTCCATTGCCACCACTCAGGGTGTCGTACCCGTCGCCACCACCGATGGTGTCGTCACCGTCCTCACCGCAGATGATGTCGTTCCCGCCTAGGCCGTCGATAATGTCGTTCCCACCCAGGCCGTTGA
Source organism: Deinococcus sp. (assembly GCA_016199255.1). Lineage (GTDB taxonomy): Bacteria > Deinococcota > Deinococci > JACQHA01 > JACQHA01 > JACQHA01. The sequence goes on along the minus strand of JACQHA010000358.1, from coordinate 1,684 downwards.
TAACATCATCGTTAGGCGTACCTGTCAGGATGTCATCCCCATCGGTACCACCAATGGTCGTGAAGAACCCCAGGCAGGGAGGAGGCGGTGGCGGCAATTCACAGTTCACATTCGATTCCCCATTGACGCAGCTGTCGGTCCCACCGGAGTCGCCGCCGTTGAGGAAGTCTAACCCATCGCCACCGTCAAGGTTATCGTCACCTGGGCCGCCGAAGAGCTGGTCGTCCCCGGCGCCACCATCCAGGATGTCGTTACCGCCATCACTACCGCCAGGTACACCACGGAGGTCAGGAGCAGGGCAGCACTCCCAGAAGTCACCGAAGAGTATGTCGTCCCCGTCCCCGCCAGTTATGGTGTCATCGCCCAACTCACCGGAGAGCCAGTCGTCCCCAACACCACCGTCTAGGGCGTCATTACCCAAGTAACCACTGAGCTGGTCGTCCCCAACACCACCGTCCAGGATGTCGTCGTCTGCCTCACCGTAGAGGCTGTCGTTATCAGCGCCGCCGTGTAAGGTGTCAAGCCCATCGCCTCCGCTGAGGAAGTCGAATCCCTCGCCACCGTCCAGCCGGTCGTCGCCTGAGCCACCAACCAGGGAGTCACTGCCGTCGCCGCCGCAGATGACGTCGTTCCCACGCAGGCCATTGACAAAGTCATTCCCATCCCCGCCGTGGATGACGTCATCACCAGGGGTTCCGATCAGGAAGTCATCGTCCGCGGTACCTACCAGTGTTGCAGGCAACCCCTGGCAAAGCGGTGGTGCCGGGACCTCGCAGTTGGATGTGGTCCGCGTATCGCCACCAGCGCAGGCGTCGGTGCCCGCACCACCTTGCACCAGGTTGATGCCGGAGCCACCATCCAGGGTGTCGTCGCCGGTGCCGCCATCCAGGGTGTCATCGCCGGCATCGCCGAAGAGGCGATCGTTGCCAGCACCGCCGTTCAGGCTGTCTTCACCGGCACCGCTGCCCAGCCCGTCGTTCCCATCACCACCAGCGAGCGTGTCGTTGCCCTCACTACCGTCGAGAGTGTCGTCGCCGGTGTCACCACGTAGTGTGTCGTTTCCGGTGCCGCCGCAAAGCACATCGTTCCCGCCCAGCCCGTCGATAATGTCGTTCCCATCGCCGCCGTGGATGACATCGTCACCAGGGGTTGGGGCGTCTTGTCATCGTCTGCTAGGGCGTCTTAGGCTCGTTCCAAAAAGAAAAAACGACGATGAGTCGAACTGTGCTAGGCTATAGCCAGGTTCACTAGAGGTTGGAGGAGCACGGCGGCATGGCGGAGCTGTCTATCTACACCTTGGGCGGCTTGCGCGTGCAACAGGGCGAGAAGGTGCTGCGTATCAGCCAGCAGCGAGCGCAGGCCCTGTTGGCGCATCTGGCGGTGGAGCGGCGCTCCCACCCCAGGGAGACGCTGGCCAGCTTATTGGCTCGCTCCGAGGCCGACGACCAGGAAGCGCGCAAGCAACTCCGCTATGCCCTCTGGCTACTGCGCCGGGATGTGGGCGTAGCCGGAGAACCGCTCGTTACCACCGAAGACATGGTCTCTCTTGCCCCCGGCATCTGGGTTGATGTGGCGGAGTTCGAGGCGCTGGCCGCTGGCGGGGACCCCGAAGGCTGGAGCCGGGCAGCGGCGCTCTACCGGGGGCCACTCCTTGAGGGGTTCCACCTGGCCGAGAACCTGGACT
>JACQHA010000357.1 GCA_016199255.1 Deinococcus sp. | reverse complement strand
CCCTGGTGGTGGCGTTCCTGTTCAACTTCATGTACGCCTGGAACGACTTCCTCCTGGCTCGGATCATGCTGCAGCGCCAGCAGCTGTACACCTGGCCACTGGGGCTGCAGACCCTGCAGGGGCAGTTCACCACCCAGTGGGGGATATTTGCCACCTGCTCGATCCTGATTTCCGTCCCAGTCTTGATCCTGTTCCTGTACTCGTCCAAGTGGTTGGTGTCTGGGCTCACCATTGGCAGCGTGAAGGGGTAAGACTACCCCTTGGTGGCTCCTTGGGTCAGCCCGCCCACAATGTACTTCTGTACCGAGAAGAACAGGATCAGGATGGGGAGCATGCCCAGCAGGGACATGGCGGAGAAGCGACCCCACTCGGTGGTGAACTGGCTAGTGACAAAGCTCCTCAGGCCCCCCACCAGGGTCCACTGGTCTGGTTGCCGCAAGAGCAACAGGGCGAAGATCCACTCGTTGAAGGTGCCGATGAACTGCAGCAGGTAGATCACTATGAGAATCGGCAGCGATAGCGGCAGAACAATGCGCCAGAATGCCCCGGCGCGGGACAGGCCGTCGATCATCCCGGCCTCCTCCAACTCCACAGGCAGGCCCTCCAGGTACCCTTTGTAGATCCAGGCGGTGAATCCAGTGATGCCAGCGGAGTACGCCAAAATCAGCCCCAGGTGAGTGTTCACCAGCCCCAGGGCACTCATAATGCGATAGATGGCGTAGATAGTCAAAAAGCCGGGGAACATCTGGCCGAAGATGAAAAACGCCAGCACCTGGCGCCGGCCCAAGAAGCGCAGCCGGGCAAAGGTGTAGCCAGCAGAGGCAGCCAGCAAGAGCCCCAGAGCAGCAGTAGTTCCCGCGATCTTGACAGTGTTCCACATCCAGGTCCAGAACTTGGTCTTGGTCAGGACGTGGGTGTAGTTAGCGGTGCTGAAGTTGTCTGGGTTGGGGATCAGCGAGGTGTCCCGGAGCAGGTTGGTTTTGTCGAACGAAGTAAGGGTGACGAAGTAGAGGGGGAATAGTGTCAGCAGCACCAGGATGATCAGGAAGCCGTGGGTCAGGTAGGTAGCGTACAGCGGCGCGAAGAAGACCCGCTGCCTGAGCCAGGAAACAATGAGCGTCACCGGCGCCAGGACAATAGCTATGGTCACCAGCCCCACGAGCAAGTAGGCCCAGCCGTAAGGGCACACCTGCACTGGGTTCACCACAGTGCGGGGGCTGCAGTGCAAGGGAGGCAGGAAGGGGTAGATGGTATGGAGCAGATCTAATACTAGCTGCATCTCTCCCCCTTAGCGATCCCGCAGCGCACCGGTGAAGCGCACATTCACCATGCTGACTGCCATAGTGACGAAGAACAGCACCACTGCCACTGCGGAACCGATGCCGTAGGCCTGGGCGGTGCTCTGTACCCCTACTTTGAAAGCCCAGGAGATCAAGATATCGGTGCCACCAGCGTCAGAGCCGCGCATCGGTGGGCCGCCGCCGGTGAGCAGGAAGATGACCCCGAAGTTGTTGATGTTATAGGAGATCGAGGAGACGATGATGGGAATGAAGGCATTGCCCAGCAGGGGCAGGGTAATATGCCGGAGTTGCTTGAAGCCAGTGGCGCCATCCACCCGGGCCGCCTCGTACAACTCTGAGGGGATAGACTGAAGCGTCCCCAGCGCCGCCGACATCATAAACGGGAACCCCAGCCACAGGTTGACAATGAAGATGGCCAGCTTGGCCCATTCCGCGTCCTGGAACCAGGTGATGGGAGCGACCCCCAGTAAGCCCAGCAACTTGTTGACAGCACCGAAGCGCGACTCGAAAAGCCCGCTCCACACCTGGATAGTGACCACCGAGGGTGCCGCCCAGGGTAGAATGAGGGCCGTGCGGTAAAACCACTTCCCCCGCAGGTCTTTCTTGTTCAGGATCAGCGCCAGCGCCACCCCGGCCACGGTGTTGAGAGCCACGGTGACGAAGGCGAAGATCAGCGTCCAGAGAGCAGTGGGAATCACCTCGGTGGTGGCTTTGCGCAGGATAGTGAGATAGTTCTGAAAGCCGATCCAATCAATGGTATTTATCTGGCCGGTGACAGGGTTGAACAGGCCATTGTGGCGGAAGCTAAAGTTGGTGAAGCTGAGGATGAAAGAGAGAATAATGGGGTAGAAACCAAACACCAGGTAGGCCACCAGCGCCGGGGTCAGGAACAGCCAGGCAGTGCGGCCGTCTGGACCTAGCGCCCGCACCAGCCGGGACCACCACCCCCTAGGTGGTACCCCCACTACGGTCCGGGTGGCGACGCTCAGGCGCCTCACCTCCCTGGGCAGCAGGCCCGGGCTCGAGCCCGGGCCTGTCTGCTAGTTACCATCCAGCTACAAGCTGTTGACACACTCCCGGAAGCTGGTGGCCTGCTCTTTAAAGATGTCCTCGGTATTGCCGCCGTCGTTGGACAGCGTCAGCCCATTGATGGTGCGCTCCCAGTGGCAGCCGAACTCAGCTACGCTGGAGAAGGGCACGGTGAACGCCGACTGGGCTACGAAGCCCTGGGTGCCAGGGCTGGCAGTGATGTACTCAGCATTGGCCAGGCTCTTCACCGCTGGCAGACGCCGGGTGGCCTCTAGCCACGACAGGATCACGTCGCCCCGCACCAGGCACTTCAGCACATTGGCTGCTGCCTCGGGGTTGGGGGTGAAGGAGTTGACAAAACCCACCTGCACGCCCAGGAAAGGCATGGGCCGGTTGCCATCAGCGAACGGCGGGATAGCCTCGACAGTGAAGGGCATGCCGGAGTTGATCAAGTCCGCTAGCTGCCAGGGGCCACTCACCCACAGGCCCAGAGCCCCGGACAGGAACAGGTTCTTGGCAGCGCCGTCATCAGTGTCAGCCAGGATGGTGCCGTCCTGGACCAGCGACTGGATAAAGGCCGCGCCGCGGATGAACGGTGGGCTGTCGATCTGCACGTCTTTGGGATTGAGGGAGCCATCTGGGTTGGTGCCAAAGATCCGGCCGCCAAAGGCACTCAGCAGGAAGAAGGAGAAGAAGGAGTTGTTGCTGTCGAACTGGAAGCCTCGGGTGTTCTCGGTGTTCAGGGCCCGGGCCGCTGTCAGGAGCTCATCGAAGGTGGCAGGGGCATTGGGCACCAGGTTGGTGTTGCGGATGAGCGCCACGTTCTCCACAGTCAGAGGCACTGCGAAGAGCTTGCCGACTAGCCGCCCTGCATCCAGTGCCGGAGCCACAAAGTCGGCCAGATCTGCTTCAGAGAGGTAGGGCGTCAGGTCCAGTGCCACGCCGCCCTCCACTGCATTGCCCAGGTTGTCGTTGGGCAGCCCAATGAGCACATCGGCGCCCTCGCCGGCAGGGGCAGTGAGCAGCAGGCGGTTATCAAGGCCTGGCCCATCGCCAGCATAGTTGGGGGTGATGGTGATCCCCAGCTCCTGAGCACAGGTGTCTACAGCGGGCTGCAGGCTATCCAGGTCCGTCTGGCTGGAGAAGCCGAATTCGACGGTGATCGTCGTCCCCTGGCTGAACCCCACTGTGCCTACTAGGGCTATTAAGACCACCAAGAGAGACATTCTCTGTGCCATGTTTTCCTCCTCAAGGTTGCTCGGATGCCACGAATACTGTTTGACTACAGGTTCATCTTAGGCTGCGGCACTACCGCTGTCAATTGTGAAGGGCCGCGAAAGCCCACGAAGGGACCTGGCTGGGCCTGATCATCAAGGATAGGCATCAGGCCCTATCACTCAGTCACGTCCTGCTGCCGTTTCGTGGTCCTAGAGAGAAACTCCTCGCCGGTGGTCTGACCCCAGGTAGGGGCACCCCCCCGTGGGTGCCCGGGTTTGGGCCGTCCCTGATCAGGGCGGCCACGGGGGGCCGCCCCTACCCCTGGGTTTCATCCCGCGCGGGTGGGTCGGGACCCATGAGACTTTCGCGATTCAACCGACCGGAAGTGCTATACTATATTGGTATATGCCGATGTTACGAACTCGGCTGCCGCTTATGACTTGGTCAGCCGTGGCGCTCTACCATCGCAGCTTGAAGGGCATTCACGTGCCCGATGATCCAGACGCTCCTAAGTCCATTCTTACCGATGTGGGCCTCTCGGGGTACCGGAATCGCTGGGAGGGGCAGACGCTACACTACATGGGCGAAGGCCGTAGCGGCGACCAGCAGCCGGTTGGGGGCAATGCCGAGCTGCTCAGCGCCTGGCAGAAGAGGTACGCGGTCCGGGTCTTTGAGAAGCTAGCCCGGAACCAGTGGGTGGACCGGGGGCTTTATAGGGTGGCGGCCTACCACTACCAGTACCTGGATGAGGAGCGCCGCCGGGCCTTTGAATTTGTGTTGGAGCCGGTGGGGCCAGTGGCCCAGGCGCCGGATAGGAAGGAGTAGTTGTGATTGATCCAACTGTACTGGAACAGGTGTTGCGCCGGGCTGCTAGCCGGGGGGCGGACTTCGCTGACGTGTTCATTGAAGACCGCGCCACCACTACCTTGCGCTTCTTGAGCAAGAAAGTGGAGGAGGCCACCACTGGCCGGGACTACGGCGCCGGGGTGCGGGCCTGCTACGGGGACCGCTCGGTGTATGCCTACACCAATGACGTCAGCCCCCAGGGCCTCTTGGAAGCGGCTGAGGCAGTGAGCCGCGCCTATAGCGCTCCCCAGAAGACCCTGAACTTCACCCTGGCTGGCCAGCCCCGGGGGGGAAGCGGGGCCAGTGGCGATGTGGCCCAGCGCTTAGAGGTGCTGCGTCGCGCCGATGCGGCTGCCAGAGCCTATGATCCAGCGGTGACCCAGGTGGATATTACGCTAGTAGACTCGCTGCAGCGGGTGCTGATTGCCAACAGCGAGGGGCTCTTGATGTCCGACGTGCGCCCGCGCACCCGCTGCCGGATCATGGCTATTGCCGAGGGTAATGGGGAGAAGTATGCCGGCTTCTCTGGCCCTGGCGCGAGCGATGACCTGGGCTACTGGCAGGTGGTGAACCTGGAAGAGCAGGCCAGGTCAGCGGCGCGCACGGCGGTTACCATGCTGCGTGCCGGCTACGCCCCAGCGGGCAAGCTGCCGGTGGTGATTGGCAGCGATTTCGGTGGGGTGATTTTCCATGAGGCCTGCGGGCATCTTTTGGAGACTACTTCGGTGGCCAAGGGTGCTTCGGTGCTGGCAGGCAAGCTGGGCGAGCGCATTGCCAGCGAGGTGGTGACTGCCCTTGATGACGGCACGATTGGCGGCAGCTGGGGCTATTTGGCGGTAGATGACGAAGGCCGGCCTGGCCAGCGCACGGTGCTGATTGAGAATGGCATTTTGCAGTCTTATATGGTGGACCGGCTGGGAGGGCAGAAGACAGGCTACGTCCCCACTGGCTCGGCGCGCCGCCAGAGCTACCGCTACCCGCCCACGTCGCGTATGCGCAACACCTATATTGCCCCTGGTACGGCGACACCAGAGGAGTTGATCAGCAAGGTCAGCTTCGGCCTGTACGCCAAGAAACTAGGCGGCGGCTCGGTGCTGCCTGGCACCGGAGACTTCAACTTCAAGGTGGAGGAGGCCTACTTGATCAAGGGCGGCCAGCTAGCTGAGCCAGTGCGCGGCGCCAGCCTGATTGGCAACGGGCCGGAGGTGCTGCAGAAGATTGTGGCCGTGGGCAATGACCTGCAGCTCACGCCGGGCATGTGTGGCTCCCTCTCTGGCATGGTGCCGGTAACGGTGGGCCAGCCATCGCTCCTGGTCAGTGAGATCACCGTGGGAGGTCGCCAGTGAACCGCTTTGATCATCCCATTGGCACGGTGCTCAAAGCTGCTAAGTCCAAGCGCCTGAAGCACGTGGAGGTATTCGCCACCAGCGATAAGGGCCTGACGGTGCGGGCCTTCCAGGGCCAGGTGGAGAGCTTCCAGTTCTCCGAGTCGTCGGGGATCGGGGTGCGGGTCCTGCGCCAGGGCACCTGGGGCTATGCCCACACCGAGCGGCTGGACAGTGACGCCTGCCGCGAAGTTCTGGAGGCGGCTAGCGCCAATGCCCAGCTGCGCTCTGGCCATGACCAGTGGGAGCCAAGTGATGGGCCGGTGCCGGAGGTCAAGGGCCTGGTGGCTCCCAATTTCGATCAGGTGCCCTCAGATGCCAAGGTGCAGGCGGCCCTGGAGCTGGAGCAGGTGGCGCGGGCCGCTGATGGGCGCATTATCAACGTGCCCTACGCCGAGTATGGCGACCATCTCCGGCTGGTGCGCATAGCCAATAGCCACGGCCTGGACCGGTTCTATCAGGCCAGCATCGCCTATGCCTTCGTCATGGCCCTAGCGGCCCAGGATGGCGACCGCAAAGGCGGCAGCCAGTTTGCCTGCAGCCGCAGCCTGGACTTTGACGTTTCAGCCATAGCCAAAGATGCGGCAGCACGCGCGACCTCTCTCTTGGGTGCCCGGCCGGTCCCCTCTGGCCGCTACCGGGTGGTGCTGGAGAACCGCATTGCGGCCACGCTCTTGGCCACCTTCAGCAGTATGTTCTCGGCCAAGGCTGTCCAGGAGGGGCAGTCTCGCCTGGCTGACAAGCTGGGCTCAATTATTGCCGCTCCCGGCGTGACTATTCAGGACGATGCTACCAGTGGTGGCCTGGCCAGCCGGCCCTTTGACGATGAAGGGGTAGCCTCCCGCCCGCTGACTGTGGTGGAAAGCGGCACCCTGCGCACCTTCTTGCACAACCTCACCACCGCCCGGCGCGCCGGCGCCACCTCTACTGGCCACGGCGCCAGAGCGTCTTATAGCAGCCCGCTCTCGGTGGCTCCTTCGAATTTCATACTGCTTCCCGGCCAGCCCACTCCTGAGCAACTGGCAGCGGCGGCGGGCCATGGCCTCTTGATCACCGATGTAGAGGGAGTGCACTCCGGGGCTGACCGTATCTCTGGCGACTTCTCTTTGGGGGCCAAGGGATTTGCCGTTTTAAATGGGCAGATTGCCCATCCGGTACACAGCATTGTGATCTCAGGCAACTTCCTGGATCTGCTGCAGGGCGTGGAGGCCATTGGCAATGACCCCAACCCTGCTCCCTTCGACTTGGGCGTCACCTGCCCCAGCCTGCTGGTCCGGGAGCTGGCAGTAGCCGGCGGCAGCCAGCGCGCCGCGCCTGGGATGGGCATGGCTATGTGAAAGCAGGCCGTTAACGGATGCGCCTCCGGCGCGCCACCGCTAACCTGCCAGCACCGTCAGTAGGCTTCTTGTCAGAGCCTCTTGGTAAAATAGGGCTGATCTGTTCCTTGGGCGTGAGTGGCAGGTGACACAGAGCGTGACCGAGGCGGTGCACACGGCTCCAGAGCAGGCGACGGGGTTGTGAGTACTATTGCTCGCACCAAAATTGTCGTCCCCCGGCGGGCGGCGGCAGTGGTGCGCCGCGAACGCCTGATTGAATATCTGCACCAGCACACCGACAAGCGGCTGATCCTCATCTCAGCGGCAGCAGGCTATGGCAAGACCACGCT
>JACQHA010000354.1 GCA_016199255.1 Deinococcus sp. | reverse complement strand
GGCACATGACTCCTCGTGCATTACTCCAGCTAGTGTCGTGTGCATAGCCAGCGGAAGCTCTCTTAGGGCTGTTTTCTAGGCTATGCAGAGCCGCCAGTGACCAGGTTTATGCAGACCAGGGGGTAGCAGGCGTTTTCAGCTGGTAGATTCTCCGTCACCGCCTGCCAGAGAACGTCTCTACAAAGTCATCTCTAGGCACCAGCCTGGCCACCTGGTGGGTGTGCGGACGGTGTATTGCCTTCCTGCACTATAAATGTTATGATTTCACCAGTACGTAGCCTCTGAAAGGGGGTGGGTGCGAGCCCGCTCCCTTTTCCATGAGGCGTGGGAGGGGTTGTGATCACTGCTAAGATAGAGCAGCAGCTGGCCAAGGTGCTGGAGCCAGAAGGGCTGGAGCTGCTGGAGGTCACCAGTTACCGGCAGGGACGCAGCACGGTGCTTCTGGCGCGCATCGACCGCCCCGGGGCGCACACTAGCTTGGCTGACTGCGAACTGGCCTCGCGGCTTCTGAGCTTGGAGCTGGACCGGCTGGACCCCATTAGCGGGCCCTACCGGCTGGATGTAGAGTCGCCCGGGCCGCGCCGCCCTTTACGCACCCTGGCCCACTTCCAGCGCTTCATCGGCCGGCAGGCCCGGGTAGAGACCCCCCAGGGGCGGTTCACCGGCCAGATTATTGCGGCTCTGGGAACAGTGCGGTTTCGGTTGCCCAGCGGTGAAGAGCCAGAAGTAGCGCTGGCCGATATCCGTAAGGCTAACCTGCTGGAGGAGAAATGAACCAGGAGATCATCGCCGCCCTGGACCAGCTGGAGCTGGAACGGGGCCTGGACCGGCGGGTGCTGATCAAGGCCCTGGAAGAGGGCATCCAATCGGCCTACGCCAAGAACATGGCACTTGGCAAGGTGGTGGAGGTCAGGATCGACCCTGAAACCTTGCAGATCGACGTGCTGGAGATCAAGCGCATTGTGGAGAAGGTGCAAGACCCCAGCACCGAGATCAGCCTGGAGGAAGCGCTGGCCATTGACCCCACCGCCGAGCTGGAAGGCGCCATTGAGTTCCCAGTGGACACCGACCGCATCAGCCGCATCACTGTCCAGACCGCCAAGCAGGTGCTCACCCAGAAGATCCGCGAGGCGGAGCGGGAGATGGTGTACAACGAGTACCGCGACCGCCAGGGCCAGGTTGTGACGGCTATTGTGCAGCGCATTGACGTGAAAGGCAACGTGTTTGTGGACCTGGGGCGGGGCGAGGCCATTATCCCCCGCCGGGAGCAGATCCCTACCGAGCGCTACACTGTCAGCCAGCGCCTCAAGGTCTACATCTCCAAAGTGGAGCTCACCCCCCGGGGGCCGTCGATCCTGGCCAGCCGGGCCGATAAAGAGCTGCTCCGCTACCTGATGCAGAACGAGATCCCGGAGATTGCCGAAGGCACCGTGGAGATCAAAGCCATTGCTAGAGAGGCCGGCCAGCGCTCCAAGGTGGCAGTGTACTCCTCAGACCCCAACGTGGACCCCATTGGCGCCTGCATCGGCCACCGCGGCGGCCGCATCCAGGCAGTCACTGCCGAGCTGCAGCGGGAGCGGGTGGACATTATCCAGTGGGACCCGGCGGCCAAAGTCTTCATCCAGAACGCCCTGAGCCCCGCCAAGATCACCTCTACTGAGGCGGACCCCCTGACCAGAACCGCCCGGGTCACGGTAGGGGCCGACCAGCTCAGCCTGGCCATTGGCAAGGGCGGGCAGAACGTCCGGCTGGCGGCGCGCCTTACTGATTACAAGATTGACCTGGTGGAGGCCGCTCCCGGCGAGGCTGTTGCCACCTCGCAGCGCGACGCGCTGGCAGCTTTCTTGGGTGAAGCACCGGCGGCTCCGGCGCCACCTGAGCCTACCACCCCGCCCCCACCTGCTGAGGGCCAACCTGCGGCAGCGCCCGATCAGCCTCCCAGCGCCCCAGAGCCAGAAAAGCCGCCAGCCGAGGCAACAGCGCCGGCCCCCACTCCCCCGC
>JACQHA010000366.1 GCA_016199255.1 Deinococcus sp. | reverse complement strand
CCCCCAGGGTCACCGCCAGGTCCAGGCTGCGGCCCCGGCGCAGCACTGTCACGGTGATCTGGTCGCCGATCTGGTGCGAGCGTACCATCTGGTCTAACTGTTCCAGCGAAGTAACGCGCTGGCGGTCGATGGCGGTGATCACGTCGCCGCCCACTGTCACCTGGCGGCCCGCCACCCGGGCGGTGATGTTGCCGCCCCGGATCCCGGCCTGCTCCGCCGGCGAGCCTGGCTCCACGCTCTCCACCAGCACCCCGCCGGCCTCTGGCAGATTGAAGAACATGCGCAGCTGCTCATCAATGGTCTGCCCATTGACCCCCAGGTAGGGCCGCTGCGGCACCGGAGGCTGCTCGGGCGCCGGCGAGGTGGGAGGCGCTGGCTGCTGGGGCAAGGGGATGCGGCCCTGCGGCGGCTGAGCAGGTGGCTGCTGAGGCGGCTGCTCGCTCTGGCCCAGGGTAACGGTGATGGTGCTGATGGCACCTTGCCGCAGCACGGCAAAGGTCACCTGTTCCCCGGGCCGGTGGACCCGTACCTGCCGGGCAAACTCCTGGGCGGAGGCCACTGCCTGGCCATCCACGGCCACAATGACGTCGTCCACCTGCAGGCCGGCCTGTTCCGCTGGCGAGCCAGGGACAATCACTTCGATCACCACCCCACTGACCTCGGCACCAAGGCCCAGTTTCTCCCTGATGGCATCATCCACGGTGGTGACCCGCACCCCCAGGAAGATGCCTCCCTGGGCCGGTGGCTGGGGCTGCTCCGGTGGAGGCTGTTCTGGCTGCTCCGGTTGACCCTCCTGGAGCTGCCGGCGCCGCTGGGCTAATTGCTGCTCTAAGCGGTTCAGCTCTTCTAGTAGGCGCTGCTGCTCCGAGCGGAGATCCTCTAGCTCAGGAGTAGCAGGCGCCCTGGGGAACAGGCGCTCCAAGAGCCCCGGGTCCGTGGGACCGAAGAAGAAGAAGTTGGGGCCAAAGAAGAAGTTGCCGCCCCGGCCAAAAAGATCGGGGGCAGAGGGAGGGGCCTCTGGTTCTGCCGGTGGTTCCTCCGGTTCCGCCGGCTCCACGGGCTGCACCGGGGGGAACTGGAGCCGCCCCCGGGGCTGCACCTGCTGGGGCTGCTGCTCAAAGAAGCGGCGGAACAGCTCCTGGAGCTCTGGGGGCAGGCGCTGCAGGAAGTCATCCAGTCCTGGCGGCTCCTCAGGCTGCTGCACCAGCACCGGTGCCAGAGCTCCCTCTGTAGCCATGGCGCCGCAGGTGAGCAGAACCATCGCCCCGGCCAGAGCCAACATTACCCTTCGCTTCACGTGTACTCCTTTCACCCGGAGTCGCTCCCTTTGGTCTACGCTCTCTACTCCCCCTGAGTATTAGCGGTAGCCGGTGAGGCCGGCGCGGTAGGCAACAAGGCCAAAGGCCGCGGCGGCCAAAATGGCATACAGCGGGTGGAGCCGCAGGATGAGCACAATAATCAACCCGCCTAGTGCCACCACCACACTATCCCACACCTGGGGCAATTTCCTGAGCTGGTCCCAGAACACCTGGAACAAGAGCACCACCACCACTGGCGCCACTGCCCGGGTCATGGCCCTGGCCCAGGGCAGGTCGCGCACCTCAAAGTAGCCAGCGGTCAGGAGCATCATGGCTAATAGCGAGGGGAACACCACCCCAAAAGCCGCCACCACTGCTCCAGCAACGCCAGCCACTTTCAGGCCCACGAACGCCGCCATCTTGGTAATAATCGGCCCCGGGAGGCTGTTCCCCAATGCTAACGAGTCAGAGAATTCCTCATGCGACAGCCACCTGTGGCCATCTACCACCTCCACTTCAGTAAGGGGGATCATGGACGGCCCACCACCAAAACCCAAGATGCCGATTTTCATAAACGTGAGGAACAGCCGGATCAGCTCTGCCACAGTGCCTCCTGCCGGGATTGCATTGTACTACTGCTGCATCGCGCGATTCCCCATTGACACTGCCGGCCCGCGCCGGTACAATCCTTCAGGTTTGGAGGTTAGGGGATTTGAACACCTATATTCCCGAGAAGATTGAATCCAAGTGGGTGCTGATCGACGCCCAGGGCCAGACCCTGGGGCGGCTGGCGACCCGGGTTGCCCACGTCCTGCGCGGCAAGCACCGGCCTACTTATACCCCGCACCTGATGAGTGGCGACTTTGTGGTGGTGGTGAACGCCCAGAAGATCCGCCTGACTGGCAAGAAGCTGGACCTGAAGATCTACGACCACTACAGCGGCTATCCGGGCGGCCTGAAGCTCACTTCGGCCCGGCAGATGCTCTCAGCCCACCCTGAGCGCCTGATTGAACTGGCGGTGTGGGGCATGATCCCCAAGGGCAGGATGGGGCGGCGCATTATCCGGCGGCTGAAGGTATATGCCGGTCCCGCTCACCCGCATACTGCCCAGCGGCCTGAGCCGCTTTAGGAGACGAGATGGCAGAGTTTTACTACGGCACCGGCCGCCGCAAGACTGCTGTGGCGCGGGTGTACCTGCGGCCTGGCGAGGGCAAGCTATTAGTGAACGGCCATGACTTCCACGAGTACTTCCGGGGGCTGTTCCGGGCCAACACTGCCCTGGCTCCTCTAGAGGTCACCGGCACCCAGGGGCGCTTTGACCTGGATGCCAAGGTGAAGGGCGGCGGGCCGAACGGGCAAATTGACGCCATCAAGCTGGGCGTAGCCAGAGCGCTCTTGGAACTCAACCCTGACTTCCGGCCAGAGCTGCGCAAGCGCGGCTT
>JACQHA010000348.1 GCA_016199255.1 Deinococcus sp. | reverse complement strand
GTCTCAGAGCGCTGCTCGAAGCTGGGGTCGAGGGTCAGGATGCCCAGGTCCAGTGGGCTCTCCAGGCCGACGGTGATCAAGGTGAGGTTGACCGCGCCGGCCATGGCGCCGTTCTGCAGGAACGGATCCAGCCCAGAGCCAGCGGCAGTGGGGTCGTTCTCAGAGGCGCTCAGGAAGCCCACATTGATGCCAAAGATGCCGACACCCAGGTCGACACCAACGGCATTGAAGTGGCCACCGACCGGGAAGCTGCCGATGCTCTCGGCATAGTCGGAGCCGTCCTCATGCAGCAGACCCTTTCTGACGTCAGGGCTGGTGCCATCAGTCCGGAAGGCGCTGATGTTGAACTGGGTGAGATCTAGCCCAATGCCCAGGCCAAACAGGCTGTCGGTGCTGAGGTTGATAGCAAACAGCGAGTCGGTGCCGTCGGGCGAGTCGTCAGCGAATCCACCAGTCGGGTTGCTGTCGAAGGAGGAGACCACCAGGCCAGTGGCCAGCTCGAAGCCCAGGAAGTTCAGGCCGGAGATGGAGACGCCGGCTACCTGGGTCTCGTCCTGGTTCAACGGGTCTGGGAAGCCCAAGGAACCGTTGCTGGCGCCGCAGTTCGCGTGGCCGAACTCGGTCAGGCAGCGCTGGTCAGCGATGAAGGCGCTGATGGTGGGGTTGAAGTTGGCAGTGATCCCGGCGGCGAACAGGTGCCGGGGGTTCTCGTCGGCCACACCAGTGTTCTCAGCACCAGTGCGCAGCAGCGCGATGCTGGCGCTAATGCTATCCAGACCCAGGCTGGCGACTATGCCGGGGAAGTCGTTGGTGACAACACCCAGGCCGTGGTCCAGGGCAATGTCATCGCCGAACATGACAGAGGCATTGCCTACCTGGAAGGAGATGCCAGTCAGGGCAAAGGTCGGGCCGCCTAAGCCGCCAGGGAACTCAGACGTCTGGGTGAGAGTCAGGTTGATGGGCGTGCCGCTGGCGGTGGTGAGATCGAAGCTCAGACTCACCGTCGCGCCAAAGGTAGACCCCTGGGTGATCTCTACCGCACTGGTGCCACCAGCATCTGACACAGGCGAGCCTACGGCAGTGTCCACGCTGGTGTCAAAGTCAGTGTCGCGCCGGATGTCGTCGAACTGGCGCGGTGGGCCAGCCGAGAAGGGCAGGCCACCAGGGCCACCGTTGTCATTGACAAACACGCTCAGGAACGTGATGGTGAGCGTGCCATTCACGGTGAACTCCGCGTCAATCCGGGCGATCTCGACGTCCTGGGCGGCGTTCACCGCCTCAATGGCGTTGATGCGGTCGGTGTGCTCGTCTACGTCTACCCGTAGCAGGGTCACGAAGGTCTGCAGGGCGGCAATGTCGGCGCTGTTGGCGGCAATGTTCGCCTCAGCAGTAGACACCCGGCCATCCAGGCCGCTTACCGCGCCCTCCAGGTCGCCCACCCGGCGGCCCAGCTGGATGATGTCGCCCCGGGCCGTGCGCAGGTCGGTGTTGATCAGGAAGATCAGGTTATTGATCGCCCCTACCTCGGCGTTGGTCTGGTCCAGGGCACTGCGCAGGGCGCTGAGCTGGTCCAGGATCTGCTGCACCTGCTCCGCCGCCGCAAACCGGCCGGCGGCCTCTAGGGCAGCAGCCAGGTCGGCAGTGGCCTGCTGCAGGTCTACAATGTCCTGGCGCAGCAGGATCACAAAGTCCCGAATGGCGGCAATATCGTTGGTGTTGCCCTCAGTCTGGGCCTGCAGCGCAGCAATGGCCGCGGCAGCGTCGGCCGCCAGGTTCTCGAGAGCGGTGATCCGGGCCTCATTGGCCACTCTGGCCCCTTCGAGGTCGGCCACCCGCTGGGCCAGCGCTACGGCATCAGCCTGGGCGGACACCGCAATGTCCTGCACCGCCGCCAGGTCAGCAGCGGTGACCACGCTGCCCTGGAGCGCTTGAACCGCAGCAGCCAGCTGGGCGATGGCGGCATCCTGCTCGTCCTGGTTGAGCATGCTCAGGCCTTCCAGGATCCGCTCCGGGCTCAGGGTGCCGGCCAGCTGGCCAGGGGCCAGGAGGCTGGGCCGCATGCTGGCCACAATAGTGGACAGCAGGCGCTGGATAATGGCCGCTACCTGCTCACGGGTGGCGCCCTCAAATGGGGCAAAGGTGCCATCGGGGAAGCCAGTGACAATACCAAGCTGCGCCAAGAGGATGGCGGCAGCACGGCCGAACCGGTTCAGCCCCAGGTCCGGGAACACGGCGGGGTTGTTGATATCCGCTATGGTCACGAACCCAACGCCAGGGACCTGGGCCAGAGCCGTTCCACTCAGGACCAGGGCTAGTGCCAGTACTAACAGTTTTTTCACGATGATACCCCCATGGTGCTTTTGCACTATTGGTGTTCCTACAGAGCGAGACGGCCGATTGCTCACGCTCAGCTAGGGCGGAGGGAGTCTCTCACTGTTTCCTCCCCCCTCACGGCAGCCAGCGCAGCAACGTCCAGGGTCGACAGCTCCCCGGTTGAAGCCAAGCCCACCTCCCTTCTCCTCCTGAGGTAAATAATTCCGGGGTGCCAAATCCCGTGGCATCGTAACATAACCCTCAGACCCTGTCAACGCTCTTCTAGGCTTGTACGTGCCGTTTCTCTGCATCCTAATCGCCACTCCTCAGGCTGGTGCTAGTTTTGCCTGTTGGGGCCTAACAGCTAGCTGACAGTATGAGAGGATATCTGCGTTCTGGACGGCCCTCCTTAGCCATCCAAGGTGGACAGCAGGTGGGCCAGGGTAATGGGCCCCTCCCTTAACACCTGGCGGCTGGCCAGGTCAAAGGCAGTAGACGCTGTCCCAGACGGCTCTGGTGGCGCATCTAGAACAGCATCCACTGGCAGCCCCTGGGCAATGGCGGCGGCGCTCTTTAGGGGCGGCTCCCCGCTGCGGTTGGCGCTAGACGCTGCTAGGGGGCCGGTTCTAGCTAGCAGGCTGCGGGCTGAGGGATGGTCTGGTATGCGCAGCCCTACAGTGCCGGTACTGATCCAGGGGGGGACCAGGGGGCTGGCTGGGGCAATGACCATGAGCGGCCCGGGCCAGAAGGCCCGGCCTAGCTTTTGTAGCGCCAGGTGGGCCCAGGGCGCTGCCAGCTCCAGGGCTTCGGGTAGTGAGGCGGCCAGGATCTGGAGAGGCTGGGTCTCGGCCCGGCCCTTGATGTGCCGGAGCCGCTCTACTGCTGCCTGGCTGTGCAGGTCTGCTGCCACCCCCCACACTGTTTCGGTGGGCAGGGCTATGACGCCGCCTTGCTGGACTACCTGCGCCGCGTGTAAGAGTTCGCTCTCGCCGGCCATGAGCTGCTCCGCCCAGGCTCGTTCCGTATCGGTCAGTGTCTCTAGGTGGGGGGACAGTCCCAGGGTATGAGCGAACCCCGTTTGGAAAGCCTGGGTCAGCTCTTCCCAGCTCGGCCGCCGCCTGAGCACTTCTACTAATCCAATGGCCCGCGCTGCCAGGGTGCCGTCCACGGTTCCGGCCATGACCGCTTCGTGCACTGCTGGGTCCAGGGTGAGGGGCAGGGCGCCATGCTGCAAGAGCCAGCCCCGCCGCCGGGCCTGGGCGCTGCCAATCAGTTTGCGGCCGCGCCAGGTCACCTCGCCGCTGGCCTGCTGCGCAAAGCAGAGAGGGTGATTCAGCCGATCTCCCTTGGCTAGCTGGGTGTCCAGCCCTAGTTGCTTCAGGGCGTCACGTACCGCCGCCGTAAGAAAAGCGAACGCCGCCGCCACCCCTTGGGGCAGCCTAGCCGCCGGTGCCACCAGAGCATAGGTGAGTTCGTCGTCATGCAGAATTGTCCCACCACCAGTGAGCCGGCGAACCAGGTGGTACCCCCGCTGCTCTGCCCGGAGGAAGAGCTGGTGGGGCGGTGGCCAATGGCTGCGGCCCACGGACACCGCCGGGGGAGCCCACTGGTAGAGCCGCAAGGTGGGTACAGCAGCCTGTTCCAAAAGTGCCTGGTCCACTGCCATGTTCCACAGGCCAGAGGCCGGGAGGTCAATGATAATGCGCAGGAATTCTGCCATTAACCCAGCTTGGCTACTGCCTCGGCGCTGGCGCCGGTGATGGCCACCAGTTTGCGCCGGGAGGTGTGTCCCCGGACCACCGTTACCGCGCTCTGGGGCAGATCTAGTGCCTCAGCCAGGAACTGGCACAGCACAGCGTTAGCTGCCCCCTCCACTGGGGGGGCGGCCAGCCTGATCTTCAGTACCTCCCCGTGCCGGCCGGCTACCTCGGTGCGCTTGGCGCGGGGTTGCACCCACACTGCCAGGGTGATTACGTGGTCTCCTTGCCGCTGCCATCAGAGCCCTCTGCCTCGGCCACCTCCTCGCTGCCTGTCCCGCCTTCGGCCAGCCCCCTGGGCGCCGCCGGGGTGGGGAGCCGAAGGTGGGGCACCTCTGGCTCGTTGATGATTTCCAGAAAGGGCTGGAGCATGACCTGGATGCGGTTTTTGAGCAGCGCCCGGTTGCGGCTGAGCTGGTCAATGTCGCGCTGCAGGTTGTGCACCTCGCGCTCGCCCTTGGCAATAATCTCCTGCACCTGCCGCCGCGCCTCGTTGATCATGTCCTCGGAGCGCAGCTTGGCCTCGCGCACAATCAGTGCCCCCTCACGCTCGGCGTTGGCCCGGAGCTGGCCGCTCAGGTTATCCACCCGCAGCAAGGCGGCTTTGATCTCCGCCTCGTTCTTCTCCAGCTCGTGGATGCGGTCTAGCTGTTCCTGGACCTGCGCCGCCTGCTGCCGGTTCATCTCCAGTAGCCGGCGGTTCTCGTCTAAGAGCTTGGCAAGGTCATTGGCCAGGGTCTCCAAGTAGCTGCGCACTTCCTCTGCCAAATACCCCCGGCCCCGCCGGAACTCCTTACTCTTCACCTCTAGTGGGTTCAGCCCTACCACTGTGGCTTCAGCCACTGCTGCCATATAGCCCTCCCCTCACTGCTCAGGCTCTGGGGTGGCGGGCCGCGCCCCAAACAGCGCTGTACCCACCCGGATCACGGTGGCGCCTTCTTCAATGGCCACTGCAAAGTCCCCAGACATGCCCATGGACAACTCCTCTAGTCCCTCGCTGCGGGCCAGCTGAGCCAGGCGGTGAAAATACGGCCGCGCTGCTTCGGCGTCACCCAGCGGGGCAATGGTCATGAGCCCCTGGAGCGCTAACCCCTCCAGCCGCCTGACCCATCCTAGCAAATCTGGAGCCTCCTCCCAGGATACCCCAAACTTGCTCGACTCCCCGCTGACGTTTACCTGCACCAGGACGGCAATGCTGCGCCCCAGGGCCTGGGCTTGCTCAGTGAGCGCCTGGGCCAGCCGCACTGAGTCCACCGAGTGGATCAGGACAAAGGGCGCCAGGTGCTTGACTTTATTGCGCTGCAGGTGGCCAATCAGGTGCCAGCGCGCCCCGGACACCAGGGGGATCTTGGCCAGCGCCTCCTGGATGCGGTTCTCCCCCAGGTCCAAGATGCCAGCGTCCACTGCCGCCTGGGCCAGGGCTGCCGGCTGTCCCTTGGTCACCGCCACGAGCCGCACGCTGCTGGGATCCCGCCCCACGTGCTGGCAGGCAGAAGCGATTCTGGCGCGCAGCCGGGCTAAGTTGGCCGCCAGGTCAGTCATACTAGCGGCGCCGCAGCAGCCGCTGTGCCTCCTTGACCCCCAGCGCCAGGCAGACAGCCAGGTACGCCACCCCCCCAGCGCCTGAGGCAATGGTCAACTGCGCCAGGGTTCCCAGGGTGCCGGCGGGGGAGGGAAGGCGGGCCGCTAACTCGCAGGCCAGAGCCAGGGCCAGTGTGGCTAGTACCAGCCTGGCGCTGTGGCTCCCGAGAGTTCTGAGGTTCAGGTGCAGGTCCCGGTGCACCCAGAAGAGCATGGCCAGCAAAGCCAGCCAGCCGCTAATGGCAGTGGACAGCGCCAGGCCCACCTCCCCCAGGGGGGTGATGAGCAGGTGGAACAGCACAATATTGCTGGCGAAGGCACTGGTGGACACCAGCACCGGGGCGGTCACCAGCTGCCGGGCAAAGTAGGAGCGGTTGAGGAGCATCAATAGCCCCCAGGGCAGGAGGCCGGTGCTATAGGCTACCAGGGCTCTAGCAGTGCGCAGCGCCTCCTGGGCAGTGAACTCGCCGCCCAAGAAGATCAGGTCCACAGTGGGCCGGCTGAGGATGATTAAAAGCACTGCCGCTGGCATTAGGAGAAAGTTGAGTAGCCGCAGGCCATCAGTCAGGTGGCGCCGCAGCCCTTCTAAATCGCCCTGGGCGGCGGCGCTGGACATGCGGGGGAAGAAGGCCATGGCGGGCGACACCGCGCCCAGGGAGAGCACCAGCTGGAAAACAGTGTCGGCGTTGAACAGCACGGTGACAGCGCCCAGGCTGGCGGTGGTGGCCAGCCGGTTGAGCAGCACGTTGGACACCTGCCGCGCCGAGGTGGTGAGGGCAGTGGGAGCCATCAACCGGACCACCCGGCCCAGGGCCTTATGCCAGCGGAAGCTGGGCCACATCAGGCTGCCCAGCCGGGCCAGGGCCGGCAGCTGGAAGGCAAACTGCACTACGCCGCCAATGGTCCAGGCCCAGCCCAGGGCCAGGTCGGGAATGGGCAGGACATTGCGCTCCAGCACCACCAGAATCGCCGCCAGGTTGAACGCCACTGGGGCCAAGGCAAACGCCGCCGGGCGCTCGCCAGCATTGAGCACCCCCATGGCCAGCGCCGCTAAAGAGATGAACCCCAGGAAAGGGAACATGATCCTGGTCAGGACCACCGCCAGCGCCGCCTGCTGGGCGCTGAAATGTACCCGGGTGGTGAGCAGGTCCACAATAGCCGGCGCCAGCAAAATGCCTAGCCCCACCACCAGGGTGTTTACCGCCAGCAGAGCACCAGTGGCGGCGCGCAAGAACACCCGGGCCGCCCTTCGGTCCAGGGTCTGGTACACCGGGATGAAGCCACTGACCAGTGCCCCCTCGGCCAGGAGTTCCCGG
>JACQHA010000353.1 GCA_016199255.1 Deinococcus sp. | reverse complement strand
TTTCCTGGCCAACGCCGACCGTACTAATTTAGCCAACGATCTCACCGAGCTGCTGGGGATCATCTCCCTAGATGCCTCCCGGGACCCCCTGGACATTGCGAGCCCCCGGCGCTTAGAGCGGGCTATTGTGATCCCCCTGCGGCGGCTGGACCGGGAGCTGTTAAGCGACAACATCCAGGACCTGGCCAGCGAGCTTCTGTCAGGCAGCAACGTAGGGCAACTGGCCCAGATCGATTTCAGCCGCGAGATCGACGTGCTCTTGGAGCTGTTCCCTGACGGCTCCATTGACGAGCCAGAGGACACCTCGACCCGGAGCAGTAACAGCTCACTGTTCCGGACTATAGATCTCAGTGACCGCTTCCTGAGCAAGGTGCGGGAGCTCGTGGCCCAGTCAGTGAGCAGCAGTGGCCTGGCCACTAATTTTGGCACGAGATACGATGATGTGGACCGGCTGGCGGAAGCCGCCGACTTCTTCCGGATACTGGCGGAGATCGCTACCGACGCCTTCAGCGAGCGCAACCGGCAGTTCGACCTGTCATTGTTCTTGACTGAGGCTGACAACCTCATCGAGGAATTCGGCGACCAGCTCTTTGGCACTGACCAGGAAGAAATCAACGACTTCCGCAATACCTTGCGCCTCCTGGTGGTGGAATCTATTGTCACCGCCGAGATCAACCCCCGGCTGTTTGAGCCCAGCTTCGCCCAGCTCCTGGGAAACCTGGAGCAGATCGCCGGCCGGAGATAGCTAACGCCCCAGCTCCCGCACTGGGCCTAGCTGCACCAAGCGCAGCTCTGCCTGGGCCGCTAGCCTTGCGCCATTGATGGTGAGCCTGACCCGTTTGGGCACCGCCACTGCTGCCAGCGCCGGGCCACTGGCCAGCGCCAGTTCGCCAGGTGGGAAGTCGGTGAGCACCAAGTTCACCGCCACCCCTGGCGCCCGCAGCGTCTGGCTCACTACTTTCGGGTAGGCCTGCACCAACCCAATAGAGCCCAGCTGGGCGGTCTGGCCGGGGAACAGCTCCGCTATCGCCTCAGCCGATAGGCCGTCAATCCAGAGCCCATTGATTTCCCCCTGGAGCAGCGCCGCCCGGCCAGTACCAAAGGGGGTGTGCTGGAAGATGAAGAACTGCACCTGAGCAATGAGCTGGCCCTGCTCATCACGCACCTGGGCGGTGGTCACAGGCGCCAGCACCACCACTGGCGCCTGCGGCGGAACCTGCACCAGGGGCGGCTGCTGGCCGTCAACAGTGCTGTTGAGCGCCACCAGGGTCCCGGCGCTCTCCACGGGCTGGCGGTTGTCCGCCACCACACTGTCAACCAGGAGCACTGCGCCTCCCGGGCGTACCACCAGTCCTGGCTGGCCGTTACTACCTACAGTCACCTGCTGCAGCTGGGCAGCAGCGCCACTATCCAGGACGATGCCAGGGCCAGCGTTCCCTGCCACCTGCGAGGCTATCAGGGTCATTTGACTGCCCGAGCCAGCGAGCGCCACGCCACTAGCGTTGCCGATAATGCTGGTGCTAGTCACTGTCACCTGCCCGCCAGCGCCGATGCGCAGCCCGGCGCCACTATTTCCCTGCACCGTGGCCCCCTGCAGGGTGGCCTGGGCGCCCAGCACCAGTAGGCCATCGCCAGCGCTATTGGTGACCAGGACATTCTCCAGGTCGGCACGACTGCCAGCGCCTTCAACTAGCACGCCCAGGGCATTGCCGCGCAGGCTGCCCGAGCGCACCTGGGCCGTGGCACCCTCCACCACCAGCAGCCCGGCGCCGGCGCTCAAAGGCCGCCGGCCGTTTTCAACGAGCTGCACATTGTCCAAGGAGACTAGCGCCTGAGCAAGTGCCTCCACCCCAAACCAGGGGTGGCCGCGTACCTCGTCGCCTTCCAGGCTGACGGTAGTGCCAGCGCCGCTGGCACTGACTCCCAAGCTGTTGCTGGCAATGACATTGTGCGCCAGCTGCAGGGTGGCCCCGTCCCTGGCTGCTACTGCCGGGGAGCGGAAGTCAGCAGTGGCGCTATCTTCTATGCGGTTCTGGCGCAAAGTACCCGTGGCCCCAGCCAGCGCCAGCACTGCGCTAGAGCGGCTGCCCGTAAAGCCATTGCCTATGAGCTGCACCACAGCGCCGCTGGCAGCCACTACCCCCAGGCCATTGTCACTGAGGGTGTTGCCGCTCATGGTGAGCTGACCAGCAGTGACGCTAATTGCTGGATCAGCCAGGGTACCGTTGCCAGAGATGACATTGTCCCGCAGCTGGGCGCTACCCCCCTGGTCCACCTCCAGGCCCTGGTGGTTATTGGCCACCGTGCTGCGCTCCAGCACCAGGCTGCTGCCGGCACCGGCCA
>JACQHA010000352.1 GCA_016199255.1 Deinococcus sp. | reverse complement strand
GTTCACCAGCACGTCCAGCCAGCCCCACCTGGCGGCGGCTTGATTCACAAGCTGCTCCACCTGGGGCTGATCAGTGACATCAGCCTGCAGGGCGCAGGCCTCGCCGCCATGGGCATGGATGCGCTCCACTACTTCATCAGCTTCGGCGCGGCTGGTGCGGTAGTGCACCACCACCTGGTATCCCGCCCCGGCCATTCCCAGAGCAATAGCGCGGCCAATGCCCTTAGCGCTGCCGGTAACCAGAGCGACTTTCCCCTGCATCATCTCCCCCTATCCGACTGTACGCCCTGGGCAGGGCCGGGGGTTATAAAATCAAGGTCATGATTTCCCTCAAGGGCAAGATAGCGCTGATCACCGGCGCCTCCCGGGGCATTGGCCGCGCCACAGCTCTGCTATTCGCCCAGGCCGGCGCCGACCTGGTGCTCTCCTACCGCACGCAGCACGCCGCCGCCGAGGAGGTAGCTAAGGCAGTCAGGGCCCTGGGTAGCAAGTGCCTGTATGTGCCCGGCGACATTAGCCGGCCTGAGGTGGTGGAGCAGCTCTTTGCCCTGGCGCAGCAGCAGTTTGGCCGGCTGGACATTGTGGTGGTCAACGCCGGCATCTGGACCGAGGGGGCCATTGACCAGCTCACGCCTGAGGTGTGGCAGGAAACTATGGAAGTGAACTTGACCTCCGCCTACCTGTGCTGCCACTGGGCCGCTAAAATCATGAAGCCCCAGCGCTCCGGGACCATCATCCTGGTGTCGTCCACCGCCGGCCAGCGGGGCGAGGCGTATCACAGTCACTATGCCGCCTCCAAGAGCGCCCTGCACGGCTTCGCCAAGTCCTTAGCGGCAGAGCTGGGGCCGTCCAACATTACCGTCAACGTGGTGGCTCCAGGTTGGGTGGACACTGACATGTCCCGGGAGGCTTTGAATGGGCTAGAGCGCCAGCGCATTTTCTCTGCCATTCCCCTGGGCCGGGTGGCTACCGCTGAAGACGTGGCCGGCCCTATTCTTTTCCTGGCCTCCCCTCTGGCCCGGCACATCACCGGCGCCATCTTGAGCGTCAACGGCGGCTCGGTGCTGAGCGGCTGAGAGCAGCCGGGCCTATAGTGTATATTTATGACCTATGATGCCCCTGAGGTAGCGGGGTATTAGGATACATCACCCTTAGAGGAGGTGACACAACTCACAGGCCAATTCACTACATTAAGGTAACAACACAATTCCCAAAGGAGGAAACATGAAACTGGTAGTTGCAACACTGGCTCTTGGTCTCCTGATCTCTCTGGCCGCCGCGCCAGGTGATGCCCTGGCGCAAGAACTAGCCTGCGGCACCGGCGCCACCACGCCCGGCCCCCAGGTAGGGCTGATCCTGCCTGGCTCGCCGGTGCAGGACCCCGGCTTCAATGGCCTCGGGCTGCGGGGCGTACTGCTGGTGAAGCAGAACCTAGGCGGCGACTGCAGCTTCATTGAGAACGTAAGCAGCGCCCAGGCTGCTGACCTGCTGTCCCAGTTCGCCGAGCAGGGTGCGGACATCGTCTACGCCCAGGGCGGCGAGTACCAGTCCATCACCGCCGAGGTAGCCGCCGAGTTCCCCGACACGGTGTTTATCAATAACAACTTCACCAACCCTGACCTCCCCCTGCCCGCCAACATGGCAGTGACTTTCATAGTGGGCGAGGAGTCCTGGTGCTTAGCCGGCGTTCTGTCCGCCACGCTCTCCCAGAGTGGCAAGGGGCTCTCGGTGGAGGTAGATCTGCCGTCTATTACCAAGCCCGCCGAGGCTTTTGAGTTCTGCGCCCAGCAGATCAACCCCAGCTTTGAGCTGCGCCGGGTGACCCTGCCGTTCCCAGAGGGCTTTAACGATGTGGCAGGCGCCACCGAGGCTACCCTGGCCGCCATTGCTGACGGCGTCGATGTGTTCCTGCCCAACGCTGACCAGGCGGGCACAGCGGTGATTAACACCGTGGCCCGGCAGAACAACCCCAATTTGCTGGTAGTGGCCACCAACGGCGACCTGAGCGAGCTGGCGCCTGATAACGTCATCATCAACCTGCTCACCAACGCCGAGATCGCCTTCCTGGCCGTAGCCCAGCAGGTGGTAGCGGGCACCTTCCAGGGCGGGTACACCACCCTGGGCCTGGCCAATGGTGGCACCGAGCTGAAGTATAACCCTGCCACCGAGAGCCGCGTCTCCAACGCCCTGAAGGCCACCCTGGCCGACTACCAGCAGCAGATCATCAGCTGCAGCCTAGCGATCCCCCGGCTCCTGCCCTGCGTGCCAGCCAGCACCGTAGCCAGCGGGCCAGGTTACTAATCAAGCTTGAGGGGGGCGCATCAACGTCCTCCTCATCGCAGTTTTCAGTGGTGCGTGGTTACACCAAATTCCGGTGAGTAGGGGCGCAGCATGCTGC
>JACQHA010000365.1 GCA_016199255.1 Deinococcus sp. | reverse complement strand
CCGGGCATTGACCACCGTGGCGCGGATGCCTTGATGAGCCAAGAGCTCCGCGGCCCGCAGGGCATAGGAGACAGTGAGGCCGATGCCAAGAAGGGCCAGGTCGGCGCCGCGGCGCAGCACCTCGCCCTTGCCCCATGCCAGGGGCGTGTCCAGCTGCGCCACCCTTGGGGCATTACCCCTTGGGTAGCGGATGGCCACCGGGCCGCCCTGCGCTAGCCCCAGGCGCATCATCTCCTTGAGCTCCAGGGCATTGGTAGGCGCCAGTAACGCGAGGTTGGGAATGCAGCGCAAATAAGACAGGTCAAACACCCCGTGGTGGGTGGGGCCGTCGGCACCCACCAGCCCGGCCCGGTCAATACAGAACAGCACCGGCAGGTTATCCAGGGCAATGTCATGAATCACTTGGTCGTAGGCGCGCTGCAGGAAGGTGGAGTAGATGGCCACCACCGGGCGCATGCCGCGCAGCGCCAGCCCGGCGGCACAGGTCACCGCCACATCTTCGGCGATGCCCACGTCCACGTAGCGCTCGGGGAAGCGCTTTTCGAACTCCACCAGGCCACTGCCCTCGCGCATGGCCGGGGTGATGCACACCACCCTGGGGTCAGTGGCCGCCAGCTCAATGAGCGCATCGCCAAAGGCGTTGGAGAACGTGTAGCTACTGCTTGTCACCACCTCGCCGGTGTCAATCTTAAAGAGCCCCGGGCTATGCCACTTCACCGGGTCCTGCTCGGCCAACGCGTAGCCATAGCCCTTCTGGGTCAGGGCATGCAAAATGGTAGGCCCCTTCAGGGGGCGCATGTGCTGCAGGGTTTTCACCAGCTCAATCACATCGTGGCCATTGACCGGGCCGTAATATTCAAAGCCCCAGGCTTCAAAGGGCCGGTGGGACATTAAGAGGTCCTTGATGGCGTCCTTGGCCCGGGAGGCACCCTCTCTTAAGAAAGGCACATGCTCTAAAAAGTGGGACACTTCGGTCATCAGCTCCCGGTAGGTGGGGTGCAGCCGGGCCCGGTTCAGATACTTTTTCAAAGCCCCCACATTGGGGCTTATGGACATCT
The DNA here is from genome assembly GCA_016199255.1 of Deinococcus sp. Lineage (GTDB taxonomy): Bacteria > Deinococcota > Deinococci > JACQHA01 > JACQHA01 > JACQHA01. The sequence continues at coordinate 6,735 of JACQHA010000365.1, read as the reverse complement.
GGTTGTCGTTAATAATCACCAGCACCTTTCGCCCCTGGGACCCTAGCTGGTTGAGCGCCGCCAGCGCCATGCCGCCAGTTAAGCCGCCATCGCCAATCACCGCCACAATCTCCCGGTCTTCTTTTTGCAGGTCCCGGGCAATGGCCATGCCCAGCGCCGCCGCCAGGGAGGTGGAGGCATGGCCCACAGTGAGCGCATCATGCTCGCTCTCCTGGGTCTTGCAGAACCCCGAGATCCCCCCCTGCTGCTTGAGGGTAGCAAAGCGCTGCCGCCGGCCAGTCAATAGCTTGTGGGCATAGGCCTGGTGCCCCACGTCCCACACCATCCGGTCCCAGGGGGAGTTGAACACATAATGCAGGGCAGCGGCCAGCTCCACCGCCCCCAGAGGCGACGCCAGGTGGCCGCCTACGGCTGACACTACTTCGATGATCTCGGCGCGCAGCTCGGCACACACTGCCGGCAGCTCGCTCAAGGGCACTTGCTTCAAGTCTGCTGGGCTGTTGATCTGGGGCAAGTAGTGGTCGCTCATATGACTTACTTATTGTAGAGGTGCGGCGCCGCCGGCACCAGAGTCCCGCCATCTCAGGCGTTTCCCGATCTGCCCCACCACCAAGGGCAGCAGCGAGGCCAGGAGCACCACCCCCCACTCCTGGGCGCTGAGCAAGGTGGTATCGAGCACCTGGCGCAAGAGCGGCACCCACACCGCCGCTGCCTTGAGGGCAAAGCCCAGGACCAGGGCCGCAATCAGATAGGGGTTGGCCACTAGTGAGGCCAGGGTCAAGGGAGCCTGGGAGCGGGTGTTGAGGCAGTGGAAGAGCTGGGTCAAAGAGAGCGTCAGGAACGATATGGTCACCGCCTTGGCCTCACCACGACCACTCCACAGCGCCCACAGGAACGCCCCCAGGGTCACAGCGGTGAGCAGTAGGCCAAAGCCCACAATGCTGCGCCGCATCGCAGGCGGCACCAGGGGCGCCCGGGGGGGGCGGGGCGGGCGGCTCATGATCCCGGGCTCTGGCGGCTCTAATGACAGCGCCAGGGCAGGAAACACGTCGGTGACCAGGTTGATGTAAAGAATCTGCAACGGTAGTAGCGGCTCAGGCAGGCCGGCCACTGTAGCCAGGAACATGACGCCGATCTCGCTGGCGTTGCAGCTAAATAAGTAGTCCAGGACCTTCTGAATATTGGCCAGGATCACCCGGCCTTCTTTCACCGCTGCCACAATAGTGGGGAAGCGGTCATCCTCGAGCACCATCTCTGCCGCTTCCCGCGCCACGTCAGTGCCGCTCTTACCCATGGCCACGCCAATTTCGGCCTTTTTCAGCGCCGGGGCGTCGTTCACCCCGTCGCCGGTCATGGCCACAGTCTCCCCCTGCTCCTGCAGCACCTCCACAATGCGCAGCTTATCCTCAGGGGTCACCCGGGCAAACACATCGGCCTGGCGCACGTGCTGGCTGAGCTCGGGCGAATCCAGCTCATAGAGCTCCCGGCCAGTAACCACCACCGGGTCGTGGCCCCGGGTAATGCCCAGCTCCCGGGCAATGGCCCGGGCGGTAATGGGACTGTCGCCGGTGATCATCACGGTGCGGATGCCGGCGGCGTGGCATTGGGCCACGGCCTCTTTGGCGTCGCGGCGGGGGGGGTCAATGAGCCCCACCAGGCCCACCAAAATCAGGTCACGGTAGGGGTCAGCGTCTGGGTGTGGCACCGGCCGGTAGGCCAGCGCTAGAACCCGCATCCCCTCTGCTGCCAGCTCCATGTTGGCAGCTTCCAGCACCGCCCGGTCCTCTGCCCCCAGGGGATACGTAGCGCCGGTTCGCTGCAGCTGTCTGGCCAGCTCCAATAAATACTCCGGCGCGCCTTTCACATAAGCCACCATCCCCCCACTGGGGGTGCGGTGGATGGTAGCCATGCGGCCTTGTTCAAAAGGGATCTCCCGCAGCCGGGGGTACTGCCCTACGGGATCAGCTAGCGCCGCCTTGCGCGCCGCTACCAGGAGCGCCCCCTCAGTGGGGTCGCCCATGGTGGATAGCCCGCCCTCCTCTTCTACCAACGAGGAGCTATTGCACAAGGCGCCAATCCTGAGAGCCAGTGCCAGGTCGGGGTCGCTGCCTGGGTCAATGCCCACCCCGGCTACTTGAAACTTCCCCTGGGCGCTATTCCCCTCGCCGGTGACGGTTACCGGTTTTTCCCAGAGCCAGTAGCGCCGGGCAGTCATGCGCCCTTCAGTGAGCGTCCCGGTCTTATCGGAGCAGATCACCGTCACGCTGCCCAGCGACTCCACCGCCTGCAGCTTGCGGATCAGGGCATTGCTGCGCGCCATGCGGCGCATGCCAATCGCCAGGGTGATGGTAGCCACTGCCGGCAGCCCCTCGGGGACAGCGGCAATAGCCAGGGCAATGCCCGTCTCAAACATCACCAATAGGGAATAGCCGCGCAGCACGCCACCCACTGTGACAATGGCGCAGAGCAGCAGCACCGCTGCAATCAGGGACTTGCCTAGCTGCTCTAGCTTCGCCTCCAGGGGTGTAGCGCCTACTTCTGCCGTGGCGGTCAAGTGGACAATCCGCCCCAGCTCGGTGGCCATGCCAGTCGCCACCACCACCGCCCGGCCGCTGCCCCGGGTGACCGCCGTGCCGCAGTAGACCATGGTGCTGCGCTCCGCCAGGGGGCGCCTGGGGTCATCGAGCGCTTCGAGGCTTTTGGCCACTGGCGCCGACTCACCGGTGAGTGCCGCTTCCGCCGTCTCTAAGTTCGCCGCCTGCACCAGTCTGGCGTCAGCCGACACCAGGCTCCCCGCCTCCAGCACCAGCACATCCCCCGGCACGACTAAGCGCGCCGGCAGGCTGTGCCGCTCCCCATCGCGGATCACCAGGGCATGGGGCGCCCCCAGCTCCTGGAGCGCCTGCATAGCCCGCTCGGCCCGGTACTCGGTGAAGAAGCCAATGACCCCATTGAGCAGCACCACAATCAAAATGGCGCCGGCGTCCAGGGGCTCACCGATTACCAGGGAGACCACTGCCGCTGCCAGCAAGAGGAGCACTAGGGGGTCGGCGAACTGACCCAAAAGGGCCCGCAGCACCGACTTGCCCCCCCGGCGCGCCAGCTCGTTGGGACCGTACTGCTCCAGCCGGCGCTGGGCCTCAGCGCTCGTTAACCCGCGCTCGGTATCAGCCCCCAGCTGGGCCAGAGCGGCCTCAGCGCTGACTGTGTGCCACAAAGCCTGGGCCACTGCATTGTCCCCATCCCTGGCCATACGTAGCGGACCGTTTGAAACGGCCCTGCCAGAATTACGCACTGGGCACTACTCAGGTTGCTGCCACCGGCGGGGCAACGCGCTCAATCTTCACCTTGGCCACCCGCCGGCCGTCCATGTCCACCACAGTAAATTTCAGCTCGCCGCTCTGCACCACTTCGCCCCCCCTAGGGATGCGCTGCAACAGGGTCAGGACGAACCCCGCCAGGGTCTCGTACTCTCCAGACTCAGGGAGATCCACATGATAGTTCTCGCGCAACTCCCGCACTGGCAGCGCTCCGTAGGCCACCAATGATCCGTCGGGGAACACTTCCACCGGGCGCTCCACCTCGTCGTACTCGTCGTGAATCTCGCCCACAATCTCCTCCAGCAGGTCTTCCAACGTCACCAGCCCCTCGAGAGAGCCATGCTCCCCAACCACAATGGCCAGGTGCTGCCGCCGGCGCTGCATCTCTCTTAAGAGCTGGCTCACTTTCATGGTCTCGGGCACGTAGTACACTGGTTTCAAGAGTTCGCTGACCACTACTGGCTTGCCGTCTTTTAAAGGCGCCAAGAGATCCTTGTAGTACAGCACCCCTTTAATGTCATCCAGGTCTTCCCCATACACCGGGTAGCGGGAGTAGCGCGTCTCCAGCATGTGCGCTAGCATGTCGGCCACTGGCATCCCCAGGGCAATGGCATCAATGCGTGGCCGGGGCACCATCACCTCTTTGACGGCAATGTCGGTGAACTCAAATACCTCCTTGATGAGCTTCAGCTCCGTCTCGTTAAAAATGCCCTGCTCTTTGCCCTCCTGCATCAAGAGCTTGATCTCCTCCTGGGAGACGGTGCCCGGCGCCGGGCCGCCCCTGATCCCCAGCACCCCCAGCACCACCCGGCTGGAGAAGCGCAAGAAGCGCACAAACACCCCAGACAGCCGGGCTAGGAAGTCAATGGCCCGGGCCGAACCCAGGGCAATAGCCTCGGAGCGGCGCAGCGCCAAAGACTTGGGCACCAGCTCCCCCAGCACCAGCGACAAATAGGAGATCACCACCACCACCAGCCCCAGGGCAATGGGCTTGGCAGCAGACTGGAGAAAAGGCACCTGGGTGATCAAGGGCTCCAGCACCCGCACCGCTCCAGCGCCGCCCAGGGCCGACGCCAGCGAGCCCACTAAGGTGACGCCAATCTGCACCGTGGTAATGAAGCGGTCCGGGTCGCCCTGGAGGCGCAGCAGCGTTTTCGCCCGGCTATCGCCCTGCTCAGCCAGCTTCTTAATGCGGCTCCGCCGAGCGGAGATGAAGGCAATCTCTGAACTGGCGAAGAACCCATTGGCCAAGATCAAGATGAAAATGCCCAGGGACTCCAGCCAGAAACTATCTGTGAACATGGGGGGAAGCTCACCTCAATGTTGCAACGGCAGATTGCCCCGGCACCTGGGTGCCGCAAACCCTGGTAGGGGCACCCCCCATGGGGCGGCGCAGGCGGCCCATGGGGCGGCACAGCGGCCCATGGGGCGGCACAGCCCATGGGGCGGCACAGCCCATGGGGCGGCCACGGGGGGCCGCCCCTACTACACGGCATAGCGAGATCATGCCACCGGACTTTATATAGCTTTAGGATTGTATCTATTGGTAAGAGACTCGGGTCAGGATCCATGCCAACCAGCCCCAGTATACCAGATGGCGCTCTGCAGCCAGCTTTTACGGCCTGAGCCCCACCTCAAAAGTGAGCGCCGCCTCCTGGCTGGGCAGGCCCACATTAGATAACCGCAGGCGCAGGGCGTATTCCAAGCAGCAGGTGCGCAGCGCCGCCCGTGTCTCCAAGCGCGTCAGAAAAGCCATTGGGGCTCCTGGAGTGCCATCGGCATCCAGCGTGGCCCCCAGCGCCAGAGCAGTGGAGCTAAAGTCGAATGCTACGTCGGTACTGATGCTCAGCAGCTGGCCCTTCAAGAGGTCGAAGGCAGCGCTCAAGGCCAGCCTGGACAAGCTCAGCGTCAGCTCTCCATCCAGCGACTTCAGGAGATCGACCCCCGCCATTAGGGTGGCGCCAGGCTTGAGCAGGTCCTGCTGGACACTCAGGCTGCCAGCACCGAACCCGACGCTCAAGGTGAGCCGCGCCAGGTTGTCCAGGGCATCAAAGAGGAAAGGCGACTCGCCGCTCACCTGGCGAAATTCCAGCTGTGCCGACGCCGGCCCCACTGCCAGGTGCAGGTCAGCGAAAAGAGACAGCAACTGGGCGTCGTCCTGGGGATCGGCGCCGTCATAGTTCCTGCCTAGGGCCACCAGGCCCAGGCCGGCTGGCCCCACCAGGATGCGGGTATCTAGCTGCAGCGTGTCCCGCCGGGCCTGGGCCACTCTCATCCCCACATTCTCTGTTACCAGCCCTGAGGACAAGGCAATGCCCAGCGGCACATCCCCCAGCAGCACTGCGCTAGAGGCGCCCAGTTCCAGCCGGGAGAACGGCGCCCGGAGCTGAGCCTGCGGCCGCCCCAAGGTCACCAGGCGATCCACCGGCACATCGGGGCGCTCAGCTAACACCTCGAGGTCAAGCTGTACCCGGACTGCATCCAGCGGCACTGACACTGACACATCCAGGTCAGGGCCGGTGGCGGCTAGGTCCGCTGCAGTAGAGACCAGCAGGTCGCCATTGGTCTCCAGGTCGTAGTGCAGCTCCAATGTGGGAAAATCACCAGCTAGCCCCCGGCCCACGACGCCCAGGCTCTGGGTAGCGTCAGCGCTGACCAGGAGCGGAAACCCCAGCACCCCCAGGTCAAACCCCGGGCGAAAGCCTCCTATGGGCGCCGCCAATAGGTCAGGCAGCACCAAGGTGGGCACCGAGATCCGGGGCACGCCGTCTACCACCCGGACCTGCAGCAGCGCCGGGCCAAAGAGCGGCACTCCGAGCAGGAAAACCTGGCCTCCACTAAACACTAGGGCGTCAGGGCTGGCCGCAATGCCCGCCGCCATCAAGAACAAGTCCAGGGGCTCGCAACCCTGCCGACAGGCAGAGAAGCGGGCGTCCTGCACCTGCACCACCTCACCGGCCAGGGTAGCTAGCTCCGCCTGCAGCATGAACTGCCCGGCTACGGCTACTACTGCTCCTTGCAGCCGGGCCTGGCCAGTGGCCACTGCTACCACCAGCTCCCGGGCGGTGACGGTCACTCCCTCGGCCAGCACCAAAGGAGCGTCCACCACCAGCTCCCCAGTAGCCTGAAAGAAGCTGAAAGTATCGGCCATGATTAGAAAGGCACCAATCTGGGTGCGAAAGCCCCCAGAGCCCCGCACCACCACCTGGCCCATGGAGTCAAAGGTTTGGACCGCCGAGCCAAAGAAGATCACCAGGCCGTTGAGCTCTACCGATGCCGGAAGCTCCTGGGCCCGGGCAGCACCACCCCAAAGCGCCAGCAGCAGCACAAGCCAAACTGCCAGCGGCACCACCAGACGGCCTGGCTCACAATTTACCCGTAGCCTGATGCCGCCCGTAGGGGCACAGCATGCTGT
>JACQHA010000345.1 GCA_016199255.1 Deinococcus sp. | reverse complement strand
CGGCGTTGTTCACCAGCACATCCAGCCGCCCAAAGGCCCCGAGACACTCCTCCACCATGCGCCGGGCGTCTCCGGCCAGCGCCACATCACCGCTCATCAGGCGCACCTGGCCACCACTAGCGCCGATGCGCTTCGCCACCTCCTGGAGCGGCTCCAGGCGCCGGCCGGTAACGACCAAGTGGGCCCCCTCCTGGGCCAGCGCCAGCGCTAGAGCGCGGCCAATACCTGTGCCTCCACCAGTAATCAGAGCCACCTTGCCTTGTAACTTCATCATGCCTCCTGCCACCCAGCTTAATGAGCGAAGCAGGACTTTTGCTGGCCGGTTACCCTGAATCCGGCATAGTTACCGTCCCTGGTCCTGGGGGCAGCCGTATACCTGTTCCAACCCCTGCGCAAGGCGCCCCTACTCCTGGGCTATTCCCCGCAGAAATTCAACTCCCTAGAGAAGCTCCAGCGGGAACTCTCCAGATCCCCCGGCAGGTGCCGTAAGGGAGCGACTATAATGGCTGGCGCGCCGGGACGTGAGATGACAACCATGGCCGAGGGGAAGAGCCGCGCCACTGCCAGCACCGGGACACTGCTCCTGAGTGACTTCGTGTTGGCCAGAGATGGGGTACACGCCAGCTGGGGGGTGCGGCTGGTAGGGGACCGGATTGATAAAGTTGGCCCCGCCCGGGAGTTGCTGAAGCAGTATCCCAGCGACGCCGTGTGGGACGCTTCTGGGAAGGCCATTGTCCCGGGGCTGGTGAATACCCACATGCACTTGTACGGGCTTTTGTCCCACGGCATCCCGATGAGCGGCGCTCCCAGCGACTTCTGGGCGTTCCTCAAAGAGTTCTGGTGGCCGCGCATTGAAGACCGCCTGGACCACGCCCTGATCCAGGCCAGCACCGCCTGGGCCTGTTTGGAGATGCTCAAGAGTGGCATCACTACTTTCTGTGACGTGCTGGAAGCGCCTCATGCCCTGCCCGGGGCGCTAGAGGCCGAAGCTGAGGTGGTGCGGCGTTTTGGCCTGCGGGCGCTGCTTTGCTTTGAGGCCACCGAGCGGGTGAGCCAGGCCAACGGGCAACTGGGATTGGTGGAGAACGCCAATTTCATTGACGCCTGCCAGAAACGCCATGATCTCATTGGCGGCCTGATGTGTATCCACACCACTTTCACCTGCTCGGCGCCGTTTATCCAGCAGGCCGATGCTCTGGCCAGAGCCCGGGGCGCACTGCACCACATGCACCTTTCCGAGAGCAAGTACGAAGGGGACTACTGCCGGCAGCACTTTGGTGAGGGGCCGGTGGCGCGTTACCAGCGCCTGGGGATCCTGGGGCCGCACATTCTAGCCTCGCAGTGCGTACAAGTAGACCAGCTAGAGCGCCGCATCCTAGCCGAGCACGGGGTGCGGGTGTCCAGCATGCCCTTGTCCAACTGCGAGGTAGGCGGCGGCTTTGCCCCGGTGCCTGAGTACCTGGAGCTGGGCATGACGGTAAGCCTGGGCACCGATGGCTACGTGAACAATTTCTTTGAAGTGATGCGTGGGGCGTTTCTCATGCACAAAGCCCGCTTAGAGAGCCCCCAGGTGCTGCCGGCGAAAGTGGTGTGGCACCTGGCCACCAGGGGCGGGGCGCTGGCTTTGGGCCTGGAGCACACTGGGGAAATTGCCCCGGGGCGCAGCGCCGATCTGGTGCTGATGGACCTGGATCTCCCCACACCGCTTACTGAGGGAAACTTACTCGATCAACTGCTACTCTTCCGCAACCCCGGCAACGTGGACGCGGTGCTGGTGGCCGGGCGGCCCTTGATGAAGCATAAGCAGCTCTTGATCGACGTAGATCCGGAGGCGATCCGCGCCAGAGCTCATGAGGCGACCCGCCGCCTGTGGGGGGTGTGAGCTCCATTGAGCGCCTCTGCTCGGCCGGTATCGCTGGGTCCCCTGCAGCTAGCCCACCCCCTGGTGCTGGCCGCCGGGCCGTTGTCAGGCGATGCGGCCAGTATCCGGGCGGCGTTTGATGCGGGATTTGCCGCGGTGGTGACCAGAACTGTGAGCCGCCACCCACACAGCGGTAGCTCCCAGGTCATCAGCCAGCAGGCGGAAACCATGACCTACCGGGGGCGGTGGGTCAGCCCACGGGTAACACCCTGGCTGCGCAGTTTAGCTCCGCTGCAAGAGCGGCCCGGGCCGCTCTTGATCTCCATCGGGCCTACCATTGAGGACGTGATCGCCGTCGCTGAGGAAGCGGCGGAATTCGGCTGTGACGCTCTGGAGCTGGTTTCCGAAACCCCCGATGACCTGGTAGCCATGGTCCAGGAGGCGCGGCGCCGGGTGGACCTGCCCTTGTTTGCCAAACTAGGCGGGCACTGGGCGCACTGGAGCGCCGTAGCCGGACGCTGCCTGCACGCCGGCGCCACCGGGATCACGGTTACCGATGCCATTCCCCAGGGCGCTGACAGCTACCAGGCCGGCGCCGCCCTGAAGCCAGTGGCGCTTGCAGCGGTGGCCAGTATTGCCAGGGCCCACCAGGCGCCGATTATTGGCGTCGGCGGCGTGGCCTCGGCCCAGGACGTCATAGACCTGCTCCAGGCCGGCGCCAGCGCCGTGGGGCTCTGTACTGCGCCACTGCTGCATGGCCTGGGAGTGGTGCAGGCCATACTGGCCGAACTGGCGCAGCGCTCAGGAGCCAGGGTATGAGGACGCTGCTCCGGGGTGGGCTGGTCTACGACCCCACCGCTGCTGCCCTGCGCCAGGTGGACCTGCTGGTGGAGGGGCACATGATCACCCAGGTAGCTCCAGCTCTCTCGGTAACCGCCGACCAGGTCATTGACGCCAGCGGCAAGCTGGTGCTCCCCGGGCTGATGAACGCCCACACCCACTCTGATCAGAACTTCATGCGCGCCGTACTTGGCCCGCTACCCCTGGAGCTCTGGCTGGTTGAGGCACTGGAGTACGCCCCGCCGGAGCCAGAGCGCCTGCAGCTTAGCGCGCTCCTCGGTGCCATAGAACTGCTCAAGTGCGGCGTCACCACCGTGGTAGACAACTTAAAGTTGCCGTCCGGGAAAGAACTGGCAGCGCTGGACGCCGTAGCCAGCGCCTACCGCCAGGTGGGCATCAGGGCTTACCTTGCTCCCCTGGTAGGCGATCTACCCCACCACCAGGCGCTGCCCATTGGGCGGGAGCAGTATGCGCCGGCTGACCTGGCGCTCTTAGAGCAGCGCTCTGCTCTACCTACTGCCCAGGCGCTGGAGGTGGCAGAGGAGGCCATTCAGCACTATCACCAGAGGGGAGGGCGCTTGCAATGCTGGGTCGGCCCCACCGGCCACCAGCGCTGTTCCGACCAGCTGCTCACTGGCTGCGCGGCACTGGCCGAGCGCTACCAGGTAGGCATTCACACCCACGCCCTGGAGACCAAAGCCCAGGCAGTGCTAGACCAGCGCCGCTACCGCCAGCCAGCGCTGCGCCGCCTGCACCAGCTCGG
>JACQHA010000359.1 GCA_016199255.1 Deinococcus sp. | reverse complement strand
TGCTGAGCGCGTCGCCATCACCCGTGATCACCCACACCATCAAGTCTGGCCGGCTCACCTTCAACCCGGTGGCAATCGCCGGGGCACGGCCGTGAATGGTGTGGAAGCCATAGGTCTGCATGTAGTACGGAAAGCGGCTGGAGCAGCCAATCCCAGAGACAAAGACCATCTGCTCCCGCGGTACTCCGAGCGTGGGCAGCAGCTTTTGCATCTGCGCCAGGATGGCGTAATCGCCACACCCTGGGCACCAGCGGACTTCCTGGTCCGTGACAAAATCTTTGCGGGTTAATGGCGCCATCGCACCGTGCATGGTCCTCTGCGTGTCCCTCATAACCGGCTCCTGAGGCAAAGCGTGCTCACATGACATGCGGTTAGGCAACCAGAGCCGCAAACGGTGTGTACTGGTGCATCAGACCGAGCGCTTCGGCGACTGGCCGCGAGGTGAGAGCGCCCTGGTAGGTATTGACACCCTGGCCAAACCCCTTAGGGTTCCTTGACTTTCACAATCAGCTCCGCCTCCCAGGCCTCCTCGCCAGTCACCACGCTGGCACCCGCCACCTGGTAGGCGGCATCGGGCAAGCCTGAGCCCAGACCTGCGCCTGCTTCCACATAGACGGTATGACCAGCTTGAACCAAGGCAGCAGCGCCGGCAGGCGTCAGGGCGACCCGGTTTTCCTGGTCTTTGATCTCTTTGACAACTCCTATCTTCATCGATTGCTCCCTTATACTGCCCGTAGGGCTGGATGGTGCACAGCAAAGAGGCGGCCGGCCGTCGTCTTGAGCCAGGCCCGCAGGGGAATGTCTTCCTGTTTGACAAAGCCCTGCTGGGGCAGCGTGCCCCTACGCACCAATGCGACGACTGCCACCAGTGAGGCCGCCGTGGTCCAGGCAATGGCGGTCCATGGCCTCTGCCCAATCGCGATGGGGCGATACTCCAGCACCAGGGCCTGGGTCTGTAACGCGCCGTGCTTGTGGCCCTGGGCCGAGGCGTGGACCAGCACCCAGTCGGCCTCATCGGGCGGCAGCGCCAGACGAATACGCTGCACGAGCTCACCCGGGGCCTCCTGGAAGCGCAGCTCCTCGAGCAGCCGGTGCATCGCCGCCAGATGGCCGGGATAGCGAAGGCTTTTATAGTCGAGGGTTTCCACGCTGCCCTCATAGGTCTCCGCCATCGTCCCCAGACCACCTGACGTCGTGAACGCTTCGTAGGTGACCCCACCAATGCGCAGAATTTCGGGATCAGACAGGGCCGGGACCTGGTGGCGCTGGCCCCGCACCAGCACGTCACAGAGCGTGGTATACGACCGTAGCAAGCCTTCGGGCGACCAGTTCACCGCATAGCCGAGCTGGCCCGTCGGATGTTGCGGCAGCGCCCCCACCCGTAATTTGAGCTGTCGCAGGGTGCCGGGGTCGAACTGCTGGGCGAGATACGCGCCCAGCATCCCGATGAAGCCCGGTGCCAGGCCATTTTGTGGGATCATGACCGCGCCTGCGGAGGCCGCCAGCGTCCGGATGGCCTGGGTGGTGGCGACATCCTCCGTCAGATCAAAATAGTGCAGACCGGCGGCATGGGCGACCTGGGCGACCCCCAGGATGAGCGGATAGGGCAGGCAGGCAATGACCGCGTCTCTGCCCTGACAGAGACGGGCCAGGGTATGCGGGTCCGTGACATCGGCATGCGTAAACTCGACATTGTCCGGGATGGATGGCCCCCGGTGCATGTCCACGCCCGCGACCTGCATCCCCAGATCGCTCAGGAGGAGGGCGATCAGACTGCCCACCCGGCCCATACCAACGACGAGCGGTGTGCGAATAGTCATAGCTCCTCGTCTTCCTCTGTGCCACAGCGCCCGCGGCAGGAACGCCTGGCCGGTATGACAGTAGGGAGAGAGCCAGTGGCAGTGCGGTAGCCCCCACCGCAGGCAGGGGGGTCAGGTATCGTGCTGCTGGCTCGACAGCGCTCTGCACGACGCTGGCCCTGGTGTACAGCAAGACCCATACCATCGGTATGGCAGATATGTGGTCTTGCATGTCCAGGCGTCGCCATCTTTTCCATGGTGCAGGGCAGGAGGCGCTACGGCCTGTTGGGAACACATTGTCCGACTGCAAGACAAGATGTACTGTGCGAGAGCAACCGCCCGTGCACAGCCTCTGCATGCCGCGCATGGGGCCCAGCGCTGGCTGGGGGCAACCCCGGTGGCCAAGGCGCTGGCACGGAGTTTGTTTGCCCCATGGCCCAGGAGGTCATGTTCCTATGGCACTGGACATATC
>JACQHA010000351.1 GCA_016199255.1 Deinococcus sp. | reverse complement strand
GCTCCTGGTGGCCTATGACCAGGACGGGTTCACCATTGGCGTGGCCAGCAGAAGCGACCTCCGGGGCAGTGATAGCGCCACCCTCACGTTCCAGGGCAATGCTTGCGGCAGTGTATGCTTTGTCTCAGTGCGGGACCAGCTCAACCGGGGAGGGGTCAGCTTTGGTTACGTGCTGACGATTACGTCGCCCTGAGGGGCTTGGCCCCTGGCCGGCGCCGTCATCCAGCCGATTACTCCAGGTCGTACCTTAAGACACTAGAGAGGTGCTGATGCCAGAGGCAATAGAAGCCTTCCAACGCGAGTTCAACGCGCTGAAGGCCGAGATCGAGAAAGTGATTATTGGCCAGGAGGAGGTGGTAGAGGGCCTCCTCACCGCGGTGATTGCCGGCGGCCACGTGCTTTTGGAAGGGGTACCTGGCCTGGGCAAGACTTTACTGGCCAAGACCTTCGCCCGGGCCACCGGGCTGGCCTTTTCTCGAATCCAGTTCACGCCGGACTTGATGCCGGCTGATATTACCGGCACGCACATTCTCAACACCGAAGGCAGCCGCAGGTTCGAGTTCCAGCCGGGGCCGATTTTTGGCAATGTGATTTTGGCCGATGAGATCAACCGCGCCACGCCCAAAACTCAATCGGCCATGCTGGAGGCTATGCAGGAAGGCGCGGTGACCGTTGCCGGCGAGCACCGGCTCTTGCCCAAGCCGTTTATTGTCCTGGCCACCCAGAACCCTATTGAGCTGGAGGGCACCTACCCTCTACCCGAAGCCCAGCTGGACCGCTTTCTTTTCAAGCTGGTGATTGTCTACCCCTCCAGCGCTACGCTGGCCAGGATCATCAGCCAGACCACCAGGGAGCCTGACCCGCAGGTGACAGCGGTGACCAGCGGCGAGCGCATTAAAGCCCTGGGGGAAATGGCCAGGGCGCTGCCCATGCCCTCGGCGGTGCTGGACTACACAGTGCGGCTGGTGGAGGCCACCAGGCACAGCCCGCCGGCCCAGAAATACTTGCGGCTGGGGGCCAGCCCGCGCGGCGGGCAGGCCTTAGCGCTAGGGGCCCGGGTGCGGGCGCTGTATCAGGGGCGCAGTTTCCTGGACTTTAGCGACGTCAAGGCAGTAGCCAAGCCAGCGCTGCGGCACCGCCTCATCCTCAGTTTCGAAGCTGAGGCCGATGGCATCAGCGCCGACCAGGCTATTGCCGAAGTCCTGGCCCAGGTGCCAGAGCGGCCATGAGGTTTGCCAGTGACTTTTTGCAGAAACTGGAGCGGCTCACCCTGGTGGTGCGCCGCCCCAGCGGCCGGGTCGGCGAGCGCACCTCCAAAGCCGCCGGGCTCTCCACTGAGTTCCGGGATTTCCGGCCCTATCACACTGGCGATAGCCTGCGCTACGTGGACTGGCGGGCCTACGCCCGGCTAGGGCGGCTGTTTACCAAACTGTTCACCGCCGAGCGCAACACCCACATCCACCTGTTACTGGACGCCTCAGCCTCTATGGCCGTGGGCGACAAATTGCTCTATGCCGCCCGGCTGGCGGCGGCGCTGGCTTACCTCAGCACCCAAGCGGGCCCGGTGCATCCCCGCCTCTTGGGAGGCGCCGCCTGGGCGCCGGTGGCGCTCAAGGCCGCCCTGCCCCAGCTCTGGGAGCAGCTGTCGGCGCTGGCGCCCCAGGGGAAGCTGGCGGTGTCCCAGTCGCTTATTTCTTTCGCCCAGGAGATCAGGAGCGCCCTGGTCATTCTCCTCAGCGACTGCCTGGATCCCCAAGGGTTAGAGGCTGGCCTGCGGGCCCTGGCTGTAGCTGGGGCAGAAGTGCTCATTGTGCAGGTGCTTTCTCCCTGGGACCTGGAGCCGCCTCCTGGGGCCTTTGAACTAGAGGACGCGGAAACTGGCCAGAAGCTTTCCATAGACGAGGAGGCGGTAGCGGCCTACCGCCGCCGCCTGCGCCGCTACTGCGAGGCCTTGCGCCAGGCTTGCCATGCTCGCGGCTTTCACTACCTCCAGATCTCCACCCAGCGCCCGGTGGAACAGGTGGTGCTTATTGACCTGCGCCAGGAGGGACTAGTGGCATGAGCTTCGCCAATCCCCTGGGGCTGTGGTTCTTGATCGCCCTGCCAATCATTGTGCTGCTCCAGCTCCTGCAGGCGCGGCGGCGGCGCCGGCTGGTGTCGGCCTTATTCCTGTGGGAACAGGCTCTGGCCGAGGCCAGGGCGCGGCGGCGCTTCCGGCTCACCGTGTTACTCCTCCTCCAGCTCCTGGCAGCAGCGCTCTTGGCTCTGGCAGCGGCCCGGCCCCAGCTCTTGCGCCCTGCCGGGGGAGAGGTGGCGGTGATCTTAGACGCCTCGGCCAGCATGCTGGCTTCGGATCAATCCCCCAGCCGCTTTGAGCTGGCCAGACACGAGGCGCGGCGCATACTCCAGCGGGGAGCGCGGGGGGTGCTGATCCGCGCTGGGCTGGTGGCCAAGGTGCTGGCCGGCCCCACGGCTGACCTCAGCCAGCTGGAGCCGGAGCTGCGCGCCGCGCAAGCCGGCGATGAGACCAGCGCTATTGAGGAGGCGCTGGCGCTGGCCCAGGGGACAGCACCTGGGGCGCCCATCTATTTGC
>JACQHA010000350.1 GCA_016199255.1 Deinococcus sp. | reverse complement strand
GGCAAGCGGGGCGAGGCGGTGGTGCGGCAGAACTTCCAGGCAGTGGACCAGACTCTAGCTCACCTCTACCAGGTCACAGTCCCGGCCCGGGTCACCAGCACATTGACCAGGCGCTCGCCGGTGCCACTAGAAGCGCCGGCTTTTGTGCGCGACGTACTGGGCCCAATGATCGCCGGCGAAGGCGATAGCTTGCCGGTGAGCGCCCTGCCGGTGGACGGCACTTATCCCTCGGGCACCGCCCGCTGGGAAAAGCGCAACATCGCTTTAGAAATCCCGGTGTGGGAGCCGGAGCTGTGTATCCAGTGCGGGAAGTGCGTTTTCGTCTGCCCCCACGCTGTGATCCGCCAGAAGGTCTACGACCCGGCCCTCCTAGCCCAGGCGCCAGAGACCCTGCGCAGCGCCGACGCCCGCTTCAAGGAATTCCCCAACTTGAAATATACCCTGCAGGTCTCGCCCGAAGACTGCACTGGCTGTAGCCTGTGCGTGGAGGCCTGCCCTGCCAAAGACAAGAGCCAGGTAGGGCGCAAGGCTATCAATATGGCCCCCCAGCCCCCCATCCGGGAGCGAGAAAAGGTCAACTGGGAATTCTTCCTCTCCCTGCCCGAGGTGGACCGCTCCCAGCTCAATGTAGGAACCATCAAGAACTCCCAGCTGCTGGAGCCATTATTTGAGTTCTCCGGCGCCTGTACTGGCTGCGGTGAGACGCCCTACGTCAAGCTGGTCAGCCAGCTTTTTGGCGACCGGGCCGTTATTGCCAACGCCACCGGCTGCTCTTCTATCTATGGCGGCAACCTGCCCACCACCCCCTGGACGCATAACCGCCAGGGGCGGGGCCCAGCCTGGTCCAACTCGCTCTTTGAAGACAACGCCGAGTTTGGGCTGGGCATGCGCCTGGCGCTGGATAAACAACTGGAATACGCCAGAGAGCTGCTTACGCACTGCGCCAACCTCGTAGGTGAAGACCTGGCACAGGCGCTGCTCAACGCCGATCAAGCTAGCGAGGCGGGGACTCAGGCCCAAAGGGAGCGGGTGGTGCTTTTGAGACAGCGCCTAGCAGGCCGGGAGGACCCATTGGCCAAGGAGCTGCTCAGCCTGGCGGACGTGCTGGTGCGCAAGAGCGTGTGGATCATTGGCGGGGACGGCTGGGCCTATGACATTGGCTATGGCGGCCTGGATCAGGTGCTGGCCTCTGGCCGCGACGTGAATATTTTGGTGCTGGATACTGAGGTGTACTCCAACACCGGGGGGCAGGCCTCCAAGTCCACCCCCCGGGCAGCGGTGGCCAAGTTTGCCGCCCGAGGCAAAGGCGGGCCGAAAAAGGACCTGGGCCTGATTGCCATGGCCTACGGCTCGGTGTATGTGGCCAGAGTGGCCATGGGCGCCAGCGACCAGCAGACGCTGCACGCCTTCTTGGAAGCCGAGGCCTACCCCGGCCCTGCCTTGATCATTGCCTATAGCCACTGCATCGCCCACGGTATTGACATGCGCAAGGGCCTGGACCAGCAAAGACTGGCGGTGCAGTCCGGTCTCTGGCCGCTCTACCGCTACAACCCGGCGCTGGCCGCCCAGGGCAAGAACCCCTTGATCATCGACTCCAAAGAGCCAACAGTGCCGCTGGAGCAGTATGCCTACAACGAGACCCGCTACCGCATGCTGCTGCAGAGCGATCAGGGGCGGGCGGAAACCCTGATGCATCTGGCCCAGCAAGATGTGCAAGAGCGCTGGAAGCTGTACCGCCACCTGGCCTCTTTAACGTATGGGAAAGGCAATGGCCAGGGATGAACTGCTGTCATGGGTCAAGCCCTGATGGCGTGCAGAGGTGAGAACATGGTGGATCTGACAACTACCTACTTGGGCCTCCAGCTCAAGAATCCTCTCGTGACCTCAGCCTCGCCACTCTCCAAGAAAGTCGACTTGGTGCACCGGCTGGAAGATGCTGGCGCCGCGGCAGTGGTGATGTACTCGCTCTTTGAAGAGCAGATCAACCACGAGGGCCGGGAACTAGACCACTACCTGAACCGCGGCACCGAGACTTACGCTGAAGCCCGGAGCTACTTCCCCGACCTGGAGTTCTACAATATCGGCCCAGGGCCATATCTTGAGCACCTGCACCGGGTGAAGCAGGCGGTGGATATCCCGATCATCGCCAGCCTCAACGGCATCTCCACCGGGGGCTGGATACAGTACGCCCAGAAGATGGAACAGGCCGGTGCCGATGCCCTGGAGCTGAATATTTATTACCTGCCCACTGACCCGGATCTGAGCGGCGCCGAGCTAGAAGAAGCCTATGTCAGGCTGGTGCGGGATGTACGCACCCGGGTGAGGATCCCCCTGGCCCTCAAGCTGAGCCCTTTCTTCACCTCGGTGCCCAACATTGCCAAACGCTGTGTGCAGGCCGGTGCTAACGCCCTGGTGCTGTTCAACCGCTTTTACCAGCCTGATCTGGACCTGGAAGCCCTGGAGGTGGTGCCCAACCTGAAGCTGAGCGACTCCGATGAACTGGGCATCCCCTTGCGCTGGATCGCCATTCTCTACGGGCACATTCATGCTGACTTTGCCCTGACCAGCGGGGTGCACACGGCACAAGACGTGCTCAAGGCCATTATGGCTGGGGCCAGTGTGGCCATGATGACTTCTGAGCTATTGGCCAGGGGCATGGGGCGGCTGACCGAGATCCTGGCCGAGCTAGAGGAGTGGATGGAAAAGCACGAGTACCAGTCCATTGCCCAGATGCAAGGCAGCATGAGCCAGCGAGCAGTGGCCGAGCCTGCCGCCTTCGAGCGCGCCAACTACATGAAGGCGCTCAACTCCTTCGACCATCGCCTGCCGTGAGCTATATAGGCAATATTCATGGGTCGATTCATAATGCGGCAGGCAGGGTGAGGCCATGAGCGCGAGGACATTCCTGCGCTGGCAGGTGGGGGACGTCCGGATCACCCGCGTCCTGGAGCTGGAAGCGTCCGGGCTCTCCTTCCTGCTGCCCGAGGCGGTCCCCGAGAACCTCCGGTCGATCGAGTGGCTGCGACCCCACTTCGTGGTACGCGGTGACGAGGCCGTGGCGGCGATCCAGTCGTTCGTGCTCGAGTCCTGGGGTCGGCGGATCCTGATCGACACTTGCGCTGGGGACGAGGGACGACGCTCCATCCCGGCTCGCATCGAGGTCCTAGAGCCGTACCTCCAGGACCTCGATGCCGCCGGCTTCGCTCCGAGGACGATCGACACCGTCGTCCACACCCACCTCCACTTCGACCACATCGGCTGGGACGCCTGCCTTGCCGAGGGCATGCGCCTGCCGACCTTCCCCGGTGCGCGCCACCTGGTTGCGCGCACCGAGTGGGAGCACTGGTCGGCGATGGATCGGCCCGAGATCCGGTCGCTGCTGGCCGGCACGCTCCGCCCCGTCATCGAGGCAGGCCTCCTCGACCTCATCGAGCCCGACCACGAGCTCGCGCCGGGGATCCGACTCGAGCCGACGCCGGGTCACACACCGGGGCACGTCTCGGTGCGGATCCATTCCAGGGGCGAGGAGGCGGTGATCACCGGCGACCTGATCCACCACCCGGCGCAGATGGCCCGGCCCGCCTGGACGTCCACGTTCGATACGGACCCCAAGCTCGCCCGGACGACGCGCCTCCGGTTCCTCGAGCGGCACGCCGGCACGGATGTCCTCGTCCTCGGAACCCACTTCGCGAGAGCGCCTGCGGGGCGTGTCGTCCGGGAGGGTGCCGCCTTCCGGTTCGCGGTCTGAGAGCAACTCGCATAATCATTGATAGTGCAGGGGGGCACCTATAGCGGATTTCAATTTGATTGATCCATTTTCGCGGCGCGTGACTCGGACCCTTGGTAGGGGCGCAGCATGCTGCGCCCCTACATCCACCTGAAAACCCCCCTAGGCTTCGTGCGCACTCAGGCCCACCGTAAAGCCCCCGTCTATACGCAGCACCGTCCCGGTCATGTAGTCGGCATCGTCTGAGGCCAGGAAGACCACAGCGCGCCCAATATCGCGCACTGTGCCCAGCCGCTTCCAGGGTATGATCTGGGCTCCAGCCTGGAGTTCAGCTTCAGTGAAGAATTCCCGCTCCCCAGGAGTGTCAATCCAGCCCGGGTTGACGACGTTCACGTTAATGTGATGCTCGGTCAGCTCGTTGGCCAGCGTGGCTCCCAGGATGTTAATCGCTGCCTTGGCCATGTTGTAGGCGGCGGTGCCTTTGAAGGGCAGCTCGGCATGCACTGAGCTCATAATGATGATCTTCCCGCCCTGGCCCTGGGCCACCAGGCGCTGGGCGGCAAACTGGCAGGTGTGAAAGACACCGAACAGGCTCACATCTATGGTGCGCTTGACCCCTTCCCAGCTGGCTTCAATGACCGGCTGCCGCACTGAGCTGGCGGCGTTGGCCACCACAATGTCCAGCCGGGAGAAGTGGTCGATGGTAGCCTGCACCAGGCCAGCTACCTGCTGGCGATCGGCCACATCAGCCTGGTGCACTAGCGCCCGCTGCCCGAGCTTCTTGACCTCATCTGCCACCCGGGCGGCCTCGCCCTCGTGGGTACGGTAGTTGATCACCACATCGGCGCCTTCTTCGGCCAGGCACAGGGCGCATCCCCGCCCGATGCCGCGCGAAGCTCCGGTCACCAGCGCCACCCGACCTTGCAGTCTGCCCATATGACCTCCCGCTGGCATTTTAGTCAGACCAGCCACGATGCACCTGAGCCTGCGCTAAGCGGCGGATGCTGCTAATTCTCGAGCGGTGGTATTGTAACAAAGAAGGAGTGAGTCAGATGAGTGATCAAACCACGCCTGAGAGCAAGGAACCCAAGAAGGACAAGACCTTCTCGGAAAAGATCGAGGTGGCAGGCAATCAGCTAGTAGAGCACGTGAAGGAACTGATCAAGGAGGGCAATGTCCGCCGGCTGATACTCCGGGACCATGAGGGCAAGGTACTTATGGAGATCCCCCTAACCACCGGCGTGGTAGTAGGCGGCGTGATCACCTGGGCGGTGCCCCTGC
>JACQHA010000344.1 GCA_016199255.1 Deinococcus sp. | reverse complement strand
GCGGTCAGCAACTGCGTCTCCAGCCGCGCCACCCGGCTCTGGGGCTGGTGGAGACCGGTGCTGGGCAGCAATGGCCTGGGGGCAAGTGGCAGTGGACTCTGTTGATCAATGACAGTGGCACCGCCACGGACCACCGGCGTCGGGCGCCGGCCGCGGGTTCCCAGCGTCCCCACCTCCCCCCGGCGCACCACAGCCCTGCCCAGCAGCGCGTCCTGCAGGTCCCGGTTGTCGCCCCGAATCAGGTTGCGGGTCACGTCCAGCCGCCGCAGGAGCAGCATCAGCGCCTCCTGGAAGCGCACCCGGTCGGAGAGCGTCGCCACCCCCCCTAGGAGCCGATCAGCCAGGGCGGGGAGCCGCTGCTGGATGTTGTCCCGGTCCAGGCGCTCCAGTGCTGCCTGTAGCCCCAGCTCTAGCACGTCGGTCATGACGATCTGCCGGCCCTGGTCACTGGCTGCAGCGGTGCCCACGGTCTCCACTGAGCGGTCGATGACGGTGTTGACATTCTCAATAAAATCTGCGCGGATGTCACTGTTGGCAATGAGCCCGTTGGCCAGGTCGGACACCCTGGCTTTCAGGTTGATCTGGTCCAGCCGGATCCCGGCCTGATCAAAGTTGTTCTCGACCACGAAGAACAGCTCAAACTCCAGCCGGGCTACTGCCAGCCGGTCCAGGGCAATCTCCACAAGCTGCTGGAACAGCTCCAGATCGAACTGGCTGCGGCTGGCGGAGAGCTCCAGCGCCAGCTCCAGGTCGTCCTGGAAATCGGCGGCCAGCGTGGGGTCGTCGGCGAACAGACTGGAGAAATCATCAATAATCGGGTCTATGGCGCTCAGCAGCTGGCTGGCATCCAGGCCGAGGGACCCGGTCCGGAACTCGGCAGTGGCCTCCAGCACATCCTGGCTGAACTCCTCCCGAGGGAATGTCACTGTCTGGGCCAAGCTGACTGGCAGGAGCGCTGCCAGTCCAACCACAGCTACTACCACACCTAGGCGCCGCCATTTCCACATAGCTTCTCCTTCTCTGCTGTCTTCGGACAGCTCAGCGGGGCTTTCCTCTTACCCCACCTGCAACCACCCATCGCGCATGCCCAGGAGCAGCACCTCGACTCTGGTCCTGGCGCCCAGCTTCCCCAAGATGCGGCTGACATGGACACCGACAGTGCGGGGGCTGATCTCTAGCTTGGCAGCGATGAGCCGGTTGCAGGCGCCGGTGGACAGCAGGTTGAGGATCTCCCGTTCTCGGCTGGTGAGCAGCACTAGTTGCTCAGACGACAGCAGCACTTTGACTCTCGGCGCGCTGTCTAGACAGCGCAGTACCTGATGTGTCATCGCCATGTGACCTCCGCTGTGCCCCAGGTTGCCGCACAAGCAGTCGCCCTGGGGGAGGAGGGGCTTCTCCCCCGGAGGCGACGGGAACACCTACCCCCAGGTGTCCGGTCGCTAGAAGAAGCGCCGGAAGCCGCCCAACCCAAAGCGATTGAACCCGAAGCGGCGGGAGCTCAATCCAAACCGGTTGAACCCATAGCGGACCGACCCACCGAGCCCGAACCGGCTGAACCCGAAGCGGCGGGAGCCGAAGCCGCCCAACCCAAAGCGATTGAACCCGAAGCGGCGGGAGCTCAATCCAAACCGGTTGAACCCATAGCGGACCGACCCACCGAACCCGAAGAAGTGGGTGACGGGTACCACCGCAGGGCTGGTGCTCAGCGCCTCGGCCTGCGCCACTGGCGCCGCGGAGGCAACTGGTGCCGCAGAGGCCAGCGCCGCTGCGTCTAGCCCAGCTACCTGCGGCTCCCCGGCTGCCTGCGCCCCTAGCACTAGCATCCCCACAACCAGTAGCGCTGACGTGAACAACCCTGAACGAACTAGATAACGAACCATTCACAACCTCCTTTTGGCGGTGGCAGCGGGGCCAGTCTGTTTGGCGTCGAGCGGCCTCGCTGCCCTTTAGCCTACGTCCAGCGTAACCCGGGCTTATGAACATATTCTGAACAAGAGATGCTACTTCATGACAACATGGCTTCACCGGACGTCCACCCCAACCTCCACCACCAGCTCGGTGGGGTCTGAGAGGTCCACCACCCGCAGCACCGCTGGACCCCGGACCAGGGGGCTGGCGACGAACTCCGCCACATACACCCCGTCGGCGGCGTAGACATCTTCAGTGACCTCGAGCGGCTGGCCGTCGTCGACAGCCACACCGCCCAGGAGCACCTCCCCGCCGCCAGATACCAGGCTCACCACCATGTCCTCATCCAGCACCGGGTCGCCGAAGGCGTCACTAGCGAAGATGATCACCGCCGCTGCCTCACCTGGGTCGAGAATGTCTGGGAACACCACTACCTGCAACCTGGTGGCGGTGCTGTTG
>JACQHA010000349.1 GCA_016199255.1 Deinococcus sp. | reverse complement strand
GGCGTCTGCCATACCGACCTGCACGTTATCAAGGGCGAGGTAAAGTTCCCAGTCCCGGCAGTGCTGGGTCATGAAATCTCTGGTGTAGTAGCTGGGGTGGCTCCTGATGTGACTGCCGTCCGGGTTGGTGACCCAGTGGTGTGCAGCTTCATTATGCCCTGCGGTCGTTGCTCCTACTGTACCCGTGGGCGGGATGACCTGTGTGAGACCTTCTTCGCCATGAACCGCCTGAAGGGAACCCTGTACGACGGCCAGACCCGGCTGCAGCGCTTCAATGGATCACCGCTGGCCATGTACAGCATGGCCGGCCTGGCGGAGTACAGTGTGGTGCCAGCTACGGCTGTCTTCCCGGCGCCCCCTGAGCTTCCCTTGGCTGATAGCTGCATTCTAGGCTGCGCCATCATGACCGCCTATGGCGCGGTGAAACACCAAGCTCAGGTGCAGCCGGCAGAGTCTGTGGCAGTGGTAGGTGTGGGCGGGGTAGGCTCCAATGTCATCCAGCTAGCTAAGGTCTTTGGCGCAGCGGAGATTATCGCGGTCGATGTGCGGGACGACAAGCTGGAAGCCGCCAAGGCGCTGGGAGCCACCTACGGGATAAATGCCCGGGCAGGGGATCCTGTGGCCCAGGTGCACGCCCTCACTGGAGGACGGGGCGTGGATGTAGCGATTGAGGCGCTGGGCCGGCCTGAGACAGTAGTCAACGCCTTTATGATGGCCCGCGACGGCGGCCGGGTGGTGGTCATTGGCATTGCTCCTGGCGCGGCCACTGCCGCCATTGAGATCACCCGCCTGGTGCGCCGGGGGATTCGCCTCTCTGGTTCCTATGGGTGCCGGGTGCGCACTGACATGCCTGATGTTCTGCGCCTGGCAGCCAAGGGGCAGATTGGCGTAAGTAGGTCCATTAGCCGGCGCTATGGCCTGGATCAGGCAGATGGGGCCTACCAGGCACTGAACCGGGGCGAGATTGTGGGCCGGGCCATTGTGGTGATGGATTGATTTAGAGCGCATTAGGTGGAATGCGCAGCGCCTGAAATGCGTCGGCGGCAGCCTGGAGGTGTTCGTGTCCGCCAGAGAGGGCGATAGTCAGGTGCCCGGTGAGGAGCGCATCTACCTCTAGTGCTGCCAGCCGCTGGGCGGTGCGGCTGTATTCCGGAAGCGAACAGTCAGGGATGTTCTGGATGAGGATGCGGCCAGAGTGGAACACGCTGTCGCCGCCAAATAGGCTGGGCTTGCCCTCAATGCGGGCATAGAACGCTAGGTGGTCGCGGCAATGTCCGGGTGTCTCCAGGACGGTAAATTCGATATCACCAACGTTGATCAGGTCACCATCAGAGACCTCTCTGGCGATGGAGCAAGGGGTGAGCTGGTAATCACCGGGATAGATCCCCGCCTGTTGGCCGAGCCGTGCGCCGCTGGCCACCATGTCACCGGTGCGCAGCGTGGGCGCTGCCTGGCGAGAAGCAATAACCTGGGCACCGGTGAGCTGTGCCAGCCGTGCTGCGCCGCCAGCATGGTCGGCATGGGAATGTGTGATGAGGATGGTGCTGATCTGCGCAGGGTCCAGGCCATCGTCGCGCACCTGGCGCAAGATGGCATCTACCTCCAGCCCTACGCCACTATCAATGAGGGCATACTGCCCCTGGCCTTGGACCAGGTACACGTGACAGTCCAACGGATGGGTGAGGCCAAAGCCATAGCGCCCGCTGCCCACCAGATATACCCAGGGCATTAGTCGCATGCTGCCTCCATTGCCTGGGCGGCTGTACTGGCCGCGCGATACAGCCGGTAGCGGCGCTGGTAGAGCGCGGTCGCCGCTGCCTCAGGTGCCACGGCACGCTCTATGCTTACCACCTGGCGCACTGCCGCTGCCACGCTGGAAAATAGGCCAACACCCACCCCGGCCAGGATCATGGCCCCGAGGGCTGTGGCCTCAGGCTGGCGGGGGATCTGGAGCGGCATACCGTAGATGTTGGCGCGCAGCGCCGCCCAGGTAACTGAGCGGCCATCGGTGAGCACCAGCCGGGTGGGTGCCGCCCCTAACTGCTGTAGTGCCTCTAGGATGTGCCGCAGAGAAAACGTCACTCCCTCGAATGCTGCCCTGGCCAGCGCTTCTTGTCCCTGCCCTAGCTCCAGTCCCACTAGTGTCCCCTGCACTATGGGGTCCCATAGAGGGCAGCGCTCTCCCACTAGGTGTGGCACCAGGAGTGGCTGGTGGCCTGGCACCGGACGCGGATCTGGTGGTGGCAACTCCGGGAGGCCGAGCAGGTCGGCTACCCAGCGCAGGGCAGCACCGGCGGCGCTAGTGGAGCCGCCTATGAGCCAGCGGCCCGGCTCCACATGGGGGCCCAATTCCAGCCTCCGCTCCGGGTCGCGTAGTGGCCGGTCAATACACACTAACAGGGAGCCAGTGGTACCCAGGTGCTCCAGGCCCTGCCCGGGCTCAGTGAGCCCGGCGCCCAGGAACTCCACGTCGTCGCCAGCTCCAACCACTACTGGTGTCCCGGCCACTAGGCCCAGTTCCCGGGCTGGCTGGGGCTGGAGGGTCCCGGCCAGTGCCGTTGGGTCTTTAATAGGTGGCAGCTTGGCCTGGGGCAGGCCCCAGCACTCCAGTAGTGCCTCTGACCAGGTGCCGTGCTCCAGGTCGTAGAGCACCATGCCAGCAGCGTCCAGAGGCTCGGTGGCAATCTCGCCAGTGAGCCGCCAGCGCAGGAAGTCCTTGGCAGAGAGGAACACCTGGGCGCGCTGGAAGTGCTCTGAGAGGGTACGGCGCATCCAGAGTAATTTCGCCGCTGGCGCCGCAGCCGAAAGCCTGGCGCCAGTGATCTGGTAGATCTCCTGAGGGGTCACCGCCCGTTCCATGGCGGGGATCTCAGAGAGGCAGCGGCGGTCGCGCAAGGTGTAGAACGGCCCTAAGGCAGTAGCATTCCGGTCCAGAGCGATGACCCCGTGCATCTGTCCGGTAACGCTAATAGCCGCTGGCGGGCCGCAGCGCGCCACCAGGGGCGGCACGAGGGACCGGAACACTGCCCACCAGTCGTCAGGGTGCTGCTCCGCTGCTCCAGGCACCGGGACATGCATAGGGTAAGGCACTGCCGCTTGAGCTAGCAGCTCCCCGCTGGCTGAGAACAGCGAGGCCTTGCCGGTACTCGATCCCAGATCGAGGACCAGCACCAGGTCTTTAGCCATCGCTCTCCCAGGTGTAGCGTAGTGGCCCTAGTGAGCCAGCTAGCTCGGTTACCGCAGGGCGCACCCCCTCGGGGGCCTGGCGCCTGGTGATGACAGCGGCCATAAGCTCCGCCAGGCGCCCCAGCTGCTCCCGGCTCACGCCGCGGCGGGTCAGCTCCTGGACGCCAATGCGCACCCCCTCACCGCCTAGTTCTGGCGGGAGCTTTGCTGGGTTGGTGATGATTCCCGCCGCTTCTAAACAGGCCCCCACCTCCTTGCCTGAGCCGTAGGTAGCCACTGACAGCAGGAGCGTATGGGAGCGGGTGAAGCCCTGATCTACTCCAACCACGCTGACATCACGCCGGTACAGCTCAGTGCCCAGGTGTTGGGCGTTCTGGACAATGGCCCTGGCGTACGCTGGCCCCCAGCGTTTCATCTCTAATAGAGCCATGGCCAGTGCTGGCGATCTGGCTGGGTGGTGGTTGGTGACCAGCCCGGGGTAGATGGCCTGGCTGACGCCTTCAATGAGCTGTTTGGACTGGGAGAAAATGATCCCGCCAGGGGGGCCGGGGAACGTCTTATGCGTGCTGCCAAACACCAGCGCCGCTCCCTCATGCAGTGGGTCCTGGAACTGCCCGCCGGCAATGAGCCCCAGGACGTGTGAGGCGTCGTAGACCAGCGTGGTCCCTGCTGGCAGGTTCGCTGCCAGCTCCCGTACCGGATGGGGGAAGAGGAAATTGCTGCTCCCCAGAATTACCAAGGTAGGCCGCTGGTGGCGGATCTGGTCAATGGCTACCTCAGTGGCGATGTTATAGCCAGTGGCATCGAAGGGCAGGAATTGTACTTTGAGTGGTGTCAGTGGTGTGACGGAGAGTTTCTCTGCCAGCCGGTGACCGCCGCCATCGGAGCCCAGCTCCATCACCAGAGCGCCAGGGCGGGTGAGGCTCATGATTACCGCGCTGCCTGCCACATGCCCTGACAGGGGCCGGGTCTCGACGTAGTCAGCCTGGAATACTTCCTGGGCCAGCTGGCTAACCTCTTGCTCGATCTCTACCAGGTAGCGGTTCCCGAAGTACTTGCGAGCGTGCAGGTCGCGGCCCAGATAATCGCCGTAGCGGTGCGCTAGGTCAGAACTCAGGTACTGGCGCACTGCCGGGCTGGCGACGTTCTCAGCGGCGATCAGGTTCACGCACTCGGCTCTCCAGCGCTCGTGCTCGGCCATGAGCTGGCTGATCTGCTGTCGTAAGTCTTCCATAGATCTCCTCAGTCGAAGCGCAAATAGGCTAGCTGGCCGCCGTCCACTAGCAGGCTGGTGCCAGTCAGGAACGGGCATTCGCCCGACGCTAAGAATAGTGCTGCTGCCGCTACCTCCTCCACGGTCCCCGGCCGCCCCAGGGGGAGGCTTTTGCTAATGCCGGAGAGCAATGGCTCAGCTTGGAATTGGGGAGCAGTCTTCTCGTGCAGGATAGGTCCAGGGGCCAAACAGTTTACTACGATGCCGTAGGGTGCCAGGTCCACGGCCATGGCTTTGGTCAGGAGCAGTACGCCACCTTTGGCTGCGGCGTAGGCCCCAGCCTGTGCCTCGGCGGCGAAGCTGTTAATGGAGCCCACATTGACAATGCGGCCCCGAGTTTTACCCTCGATCATAGCTCTGGCCACTGCCTGGCCGCAGTGGAACACCCCACCCAGATTCACGTCCAGGACGCGCCGCCAGGTGTCCAACGTCATTTCATGGAAGAGGCCATTGCCGCCAGTGATGCCGGCGTTGTTCACTAGCACATCAATGCGTCCAAAGCGCTGCAGCACCTGGGCCACCATAGCGTCTACCTGTTTCCGGTCGCTGACATCGGTGGGCATCGACAGCGCCTGACCGCCTTCGGCCACAATCTGGCGGACCACCTGGTCGGCTGGGTCAAGGTCGGCGATGACCAGCTGCGCTCCCTCGGCGGCAAACCGCTGGGCGATCCCCCGGCCAATACCCCTGGCACCGCCAGTGACAATAGCAACTTGATCTTTGAGCCGCATGATCCCCCTTAGATGGAACTCGCTGGTGGAGCCCCCTCCTCTCCCTCCCAAGGGGCGAACACCGCCAGATCACCGGCTGAAGCAGTAGGGAAGGAGCGCAGCCCCAGAACGATGCCCGCCCGGGGAGCCTTGACCTCACACAGCGTCGTCCCGAAGGGGTCAAGTACCTGGCCCAGCACCTGGCCCTTTTTGACTGGCTGCTCCAGGGTCACGGTGGGCTCAAAGAACCCCGATGCCGCAGCCAGGAGCCAGTCACCAGACACTACTGGTGCGTGTCTGCTAGGGCGAGGGGCGTCCCGCAGAATCTTCATGTATCCCAGTACCCCCAGCACCGCCTGCCGGTAGCGGGCTACATCCTCCCCGAGACAGCGGCCACTGCCACCTATTTCGGCGCCGGTAGCCGGGATTCCGGCGCGGGCTGCCTCGAAACTGAGCACGCCAGGCCGCTGGGGTAGGTTCCACACGTAGGGCAGGCCCGTGGCCAGCGCCGCTTCCTGGGAGATTCGCCCCACCTCCCCGGGCAGGGGGTAGTAGCCGGAGAGTGGCGCGTGCAGCAGCCTGGTGCCGCCGCTGTGCAGGTCCACTAGCAAATCAGAGCCCTGCACCAGGCCCTCCATGAGCCGGTGGGCCAGCCGCTCACTGGGGGCGCCGGTGGGGCTCCCCGGGAAGAGGCGGTTAAGGTTCAGCCCGTCTACTGGACTGGGGCGTGTCCCGGCGCGGAAGGCGGTGGGGTTCACCATGGGGGCCAACACCACCGAGCCGTGCAAGTGCTCCGGTGCTAACTCCTGGGCCAGCTGCATCAAGGCCCGCATGCCTTCGAACTCGTCGCCATGCACTCCGGCGGTCACCGTCACCTGAGGTCGCCGCCGCCGGCCCACTAAGGCCCACACCGGCACCCAGTACTCAGCGCCGTCCGGTGATGTTCCCACCGCCAGGCGCAGCGCCTG